>JAAFHD010000149.1 GCA_013298245.1 Alphaproteobacteria bacterium | reverse complement strand
CGCGCGGCAGCGTCTCGCTTAGCGCCAATGTGCGGCTGGCCGGTTCGAAGCGGCGCAGCGCGCCTTCCAGCGGGCCGACGGCGACGCGCACACTATGCCGGCCGCGCAGGCGTTCGGCGATGGCGTGGTTCATCTCGGCGGGTTGCGCGCCCATTTCGCGGCACAGCGTTTCGGCGAAGGATTCCAGCGCCGGAAAATGGTTCGCGCGGTCGTGGAAGAAGTCGCGCGCTTCCTCGGTCGGCAGCAGCAGGCGGCGGCCGGAGGGGAGTGCCAGGCCCGCGCTGTCCTCGCGCGCCACGCGCCAGGCGCGGTACAGCGCCAGCACCGCGCGCGCGGCGTTGGGTGCCGCGCTGGTCAGCGCCAGCAACTCCGCATCGGGCACCGCATCGGCGCCGATGGCGGCGTCGGAAAAGACCTCGCGCAGCGATGTTTCCAGCGCGCGTTCGGTGTTGCCCGAGAGTGCCGCGACATCCACGCCCAGCACCTGCGTCAGCTTGATCAGCACCGATGCGGTGACGGCGCGCTGGTCGTGTTCGATCAGGTTCAGGTAGCTGGCGGATATGCCAAGCCGCGCCGCCAGCGCCTGCTGGGTGACGCCCTTTTCGCTGCGCAAACGGCGCACCACACGGCCGATCATGGGTTTCGACACAACGCACCCTTTCACATGATTTACAAATCCAGTGCGCGCGCAGTGCAAGTCCACACAAGCTTGCGCCTTGACCACAACAATGCCGCTGGCATCGCCGCGCCGCAATGTGAATTATTCACGCAGCCGGATAGACGGCACGAAAGGACCCTCAATGTCACGCTTCACCTTGGCCCCGGACGGTGTTTCTCGCGGCGGTGGCCGCCCCGGTTGGCCCGACGGCAATCGCCGCGACTACAGCGCGGCCGATGTCGCGCGGCTCGCCGGCAGCTTCCGCATCGAGCACACGATCGCGCATCAGGGCGCGCTGCGGCTGCGCGAATTGCTGGCGCGTGAGCCCTTCGTGAACACGCTCGGCGCGCTGACCGGCATGCAGGCCTTGCAGCAGGTGAAGGCGGGGCTGAAGGCGATCTATCTCTCGGGCTGGCAGGTGGCGGCGGATGCGAACAGCGCGGGGCAGATGTACCCGGACCAGTCGTTGTACCCGGTCGATTCCGTGCCCGGCGTCGTGCGCCGCATCAACAACGCGCTGTGCCGCGCCGACCAGATCGCGACGATGGAACGCGCGGACGGCAAGGCCGATGACCGCACGCACTACATGGCGCCCATCATCGCCGATGCGGAGGCCGGTTTCGGCGGTGCGCTGAACGCGTACGAGCTGATGCGCGCGATGATCGAAGCCGGTGCCGCCGGCGTGCATTTCGAGGACCAGCTGGCATCCGAGAAGAAATGCGGCCATCTTGGCGGCAAGGTTTTGGTGCCGATTTCGCAGCATATCCGCACGCTGAACGCAGCGCGTTTGGCCGCGGATGTGGAGGGCGTGCCCACTGTTCTGCTGTGCCGGACCGATGCGGAATCCGCGCAACTGCTGACCGCGGATGTTGATGAACGCGACCGCCCTTTCATTTCCGGCGAACGCACGCCGGAGGGTTTCTTCCGCATCCGCCCTGGCATGGGCAAGGCCTACGCCATCGCGCGCAGCCTGGCCTATGCGCCCTATGCGGATCTGCTGTGGTGGGAGACGTCCGACCCCGACCTGGATGACGCGCGCGATTTCGCCGAAGCGATTCACCGCCAATTCCCGGGCAAGATGCTGGCCTACAACTGCTCGCCCAGCTTCAACTGGCAGCGCAAGATGGGCGTGGAAGCCGCAGCCCAATTCCAGCGCGAGATTGGCGCGATGGGCTACAAATTCCAGTTCGTCACGCTGGCCGGTTTCCACAGCCTGAACCTGTCCATGTTCCGCCTGGCGCGCGGGTACGCCGAACGCGGCATGGGCGCCTATTCCGAGCTGCAACAGGCCGAATTCGCCGAGGAAGCCAATGGCTTCACCGCCATCCGCCACCAGCGCGAAGTCGGCGTGGGTTATTTCGACGCGGTCGCCATGGCGGCCAGCGGCGGCACCGCAAGCACCACGGCGCTGGCCACCAGCACCGAGGCCGCGCAATTCCACGACCAGCATTGAAGGGAACACGACCATGAACCACGACCACGATGACGGCCTGATCCACGCGCACAACTACGCCTGCGGCCAGCGCGGCCGCATGGCGGAGCGGCCGCCCACCACCAAGCCCATGGCGCCCGAAGGCCATGATGACGGCCTGGTGCACGCGCACAACTTCGCCAGCGCCGAACGCGGCCGCCCGGCGCATTGAAGGCTATTGCGTCGCGTCCATCGGCAACGCGACGCGGTCCACCGGCAGGCAGACACAGCGCATGCCTGCCGGCAGCGTCATCGCCGCGGCGGAGGCCTGGCAGGCCTCCAGGCTGGCGTGATGCGTGGAGTGCGGCGGTGCCGCGCTGAGCGCGGTGGCGGCGACAAGAACCAGGACATAGTCGATCATTGGATGTGTCTCCCCGATGGGTCCGGCGGGGGAAGCTTGCGCGTCTGGGCAAGGCGCGCGCATCGCACAAGCGTATGAACGGCATCCCACATCTGCTGGATATCACGCGGTTTTGTTCAGCCCAGGCGTGGGTCCAGCCAGGGCTTTGGCTGCGCGACCCAGGGTGTGGCGCGCGCGCTGGCTTCATCCAGCGCGATGCCAAGGCCGGGCGCGTCGGGCACCGCCGCGTCACCCGCGCCGAAGGCCAGTGGCGCGCCATCGCACAGGGTGAAGAAGCGCTCCGTCTCGCCGAACTGGACCTCCAGCGGCAGCAGGTTCGGCAGCACCGCGCAGGCGTGCAGGGAATGCGCGTGGCAGACCGGGCCGGTCGGGTTGTGGGGCGCGATTTCAACGCCCGCGGTCAGCGCGAGGGCGGCGATGCGGCGCATTTCCTCGTGCCCGCCGCAATGCTTCATGTCGGGCATCAGCACGTCGTAGCAGCCGGTCTCGATCAGCGGCCGATAGGCCGCCAGGCCCGACAGGGTTTCGGCGCCCGCCAGCCGCATGCCGCGATCATTGGCCATGCCGCGCAGGCGGCGGATGTCGGCATGGTTCGCCTCGGCCACCGGGCATTCCAGCCAGAACAGGGAGAGCGGCGCGACATCGCGGATCAGCGCGGCCGCGCCGCCTGGCGAAAAGCGCCAATGAGCGTCCACCATCAGCGCGACATCCGGCCCCACCGCGTCGCGCACGGCGGCGATGCGCGCCAGGCCCTGTGCGTAGCCGGCGCGCCAGGCGGGGTCGGCCGCGTCTTCCCAGATGATGGGGTCGAAAGGTGCGAGTTTGACCGCGCGAAAACCGGCTGCGAGCGCGCGCCCGGCGGCGGCGGCGAAGCCGTCTGGCGTGCGCGGATTGGTGCCGCGATTGATGTTGGCATAGAGCGCAATGCGCGGCCGCAGCGCGCCACCCAGAAGCGCGTGAATGGGCGCGCCGGCGGCCTGCGCAGCCGCATCCCACAGCGCCTGTTCGAACGCCGACAACACGGTATGCGCGACCAGCCCGCCGGGCGCGTGCGGCAGCAGCCGTGCGAGGCGATTGCGCGCGCCCGCAGGCTCGCCCACCACCTGCGCGGCCAGGCGCGCGACCTCGGCCGCCAGCAGCGTTTCCTGGTTGCCCAGCGTGCATTCGCCAAGGCCGGTGATGCCGGCATCAGTGCGCAGCAAAAGGAAGCACCAATTGGTCTTGGGCGTGACCGCGACGCCTTGGAATTCGAGGGCGGTGATCTTCATTCGGCGCGGATATTCGCAGCCGTCGCCAGGCGGCGCCATTTGGCAATGTCGTCGCGCACGCGCGCGGCCAGGGTCGCGGCGTCCGATACCACCAGCTGGCCGCCGATCGCGCGGATGCGTTCGCGCAGATCCGCCTGTTCGGCGGCGCGGCGCAGCGCGGGCAGCAGGCGCTCGGCCACCACGGGCGGCAGGCCGGGCGGGCCGAACAGACCGTTCCAGGCGAGCGTCTCGTAACCGGCCAGGCCGGCCTCGTGCAGCGTCGGCACTTCGGGCAGCGGCGCCCAGCGTTCCAGCGATGTCACGGCCAGCAGGCGCATCTCGCCGCGCGTGATGAAGGGCTGGATATTGACCAGGTTGGCGATGATGACCGGCGCATCGCCCGAGACCACCGCCTGGCCCATCGCGGCGGCACCACGATAGGGAATGTGCGTCAGGTCCAGCCCGGTCATCGACTTGAACAATTCCATGGAGAAATGCGCCGAGGATCCCGGCCCGGCTGAGGCATAATTCACGCTGCCCGCGGGGCGCGCGCGCAGCAGCGCGATCAGTTCCGCCACACCGCCCTGCGGCAGCAGGCGCGGGTTCACCGCCAGCGCATTGGGGCCGGTGACCAGCAGGGAAATCGGCGTGACGTCGCGTTCCAGGTCGTATGGCAGGTCGCGATACAGCGCGGCGTTGATGCCGTTGGAACCGGCATTGCCCAGCAGCAAAGTCGCACCATCGGGCGGGCTGCGGACGACGTGCTCCACGCCAATGCGCCCGCCGGCGCCGGCGCGGTTGTCGACCGGAAATGGCTGGCCCAGCAGGCGTTCCAGCTGGTGCGCGAAGACGCGCGCAGTGGTGTCATTGCCGCCGCCCGCGGCGTCGGGGATGACGATGCGGACCGGGCGTTCCGGCCAGTTCTGGGCGAGGGCGGGCGAGGCCAGAAGCCCCGCCAGGATGGTGCGTCTTTGCATGGTCGCAGCCTACACGCGCGTCAGCGCAAGGGAACCACCGGCACCAGCGTCATCGGCGGGTTGCGGCCTTTGAAGGGGTCCGTCGCAGCCGATTGCGGCGCGCAATCCGGGCGTAGCGCGCCGCAATCCCAGCGATGGCCGTCGGGCTGACCGGTGATGCTGCCACCGCGCTCGAAACCGCAACGGCACAGCCGCCCATCCATGCAGGCCACCTGCCCGGTGCTGGTGGCGCTGCATTGGGGTGCCGGCATTCCGCCGGTCATGATCAGCAGCATGGTCAGGAGAGGAAACACCTGGGCGCCCTTCCGTTGCCTAAGTGAAATGGTATGGCGCATGTCTGACTACAACCCTCAGGAATAAAAAAGGCCCCGCGCGTTTCCGCACGGGGCCCCTATTCTGAAGGCGAAACCTTACTTGACGGTGATCGCCTGGCGGCCGCGCTGGCCGTCACGCACGTCAAGTGCGACTTTTTCGCCCTGTTGCAGCTCGGCCTTGCCGGCGCGCTGCAGCACGGAGGAATGCAGGAACACGTCCTGGCCGCCGTCATCGGGGGTCACGAAGCCGAAGCCGCGGACATTGTCGAACCACTTGACGGTGCCGTTGACGGCGTAGGTCGGGCCACCTTCGTCGAAGTCGCGCCGGGGCGGACGGTCGCCGCCGAAGTCGCGCCGGGGCGGGCGGTCGCCGAAGCCACCACCGCCGCCGCCGAAGCCGCCGCCACCGCCGAATTCGCGACGCGGCGGACCGCCGAAGCCGCCACCACCGCCGAAGTCACGACGCGGCGGCGGACGGTCACCAAAGTCACGCCGTGGCGGACGGTCACCAAAGTCGCGGCGTGGCGGACGATCGCCGAAATCGCCACCACCAGCGCCGGGCAGGCCGGTGCGCTTCACTTCCATGATGCGCGTGACCAGGCGTCGGCCCATGCGGTCCGAGCCGATTTCACAGACGAGCGTGTCATCCGTGTTGGGGGGCGGGTCGATGCCCGCTTGGGTCAGGGCCGAGGCGTGGAAGAAGACATCCTGCCCGTCGGGCCCCAGGACAAAGCCGAAACCCTTGCGGCCATTGTACCACTTCACCTTGGCTTCGGTGGGGCCTTCGCCCGAAAATTCGTCAGACACGTCGTTGCTCAATCCAGAAAGTTTCACGGCGGCGCGGCGGGATGCCGCTCGCATCGACGAATATGGCACCGTGCCGCTAGGATTGCGAGGGATTTTTCTGCGTGAACGCGGCAAATCGGCAACGCTTCACCGCGGTGTGACCCGCCTGGCCTTCAGCGGAAGCGGGCGGGGGAGAAGGGTTCGGCCTCGGGCACGGCTTCATCGGCCAGCATGCGCGCGACGTATTCAGCGCTAGCGGGGCCGCCGGCCAGGCCCACGTGGCCGTGGCCAAAGGCGTGGATCACATCGGTGCTGGCGCGCGACGCACCGAGGCACGGCAGGCCATCGGGCATCGACGGGCGGTGGCCCATCCAGACTTTTACGCGATCCGCGGGCAGGTCCGCGGGCAGGCCGGGGATGGTGCGCAGCAGGTGCTCGCGCAGGATGCGGGCGCGGTCCCAGTTGGGCGCGGCGTCGATACCCGCGATTTCCACCTGGCCGGCGACGCGCAGGCCGGTGGCGGTGCGCAGCACGCTCATCTTGCCGTCGGACGGCATCATGGGGGTGCGCGGGCCGACATCCGGCAGGTCGATCACCGCGTGGTAGCCGCGTTCGGATTCGAGGGGCAGATTGTCGCCGACGGTGGCGGCCAAGGGCTTGCCGCGGGCGCCGGCGGCGATGACGGCGCGGTCGGCCGTGATGTCGCCGCCGGGGGTGGTCACGGCGCGCAGGCGCCCGCCTTCGACACGCAGGCCGGTGGCGGGGATGGTGGCGCGGCGGGCGCCCAGGCTTTCGGCATGCGCAACCAGGGCCGCGACAAACGCGCCGGGGTCGGTGCAGGAGGCACCTTCATCGGTGTGGATCGCGAAGCGGTAGCGGCGGTCGAGCCCAGGTTCCATCTGGCGCAATTCGTCTTCGGTGATTTCGCGCCAGGTGCAACCGACGGTGCGGCGGATGCGCCAGGCGACGGCTTCGGATTCGAAGGCGGCGCGGTCGGGGTAGACATACATCAGGCCGTTGCGCTGGATCAGGTGCTCGCAGCCGGCCTCGCGCGCCAAGGCCAGGTGGCGTGCGGGTGCGTCATGCAGCAGGGCGCGCAAGGCGAAGGCGGTGCGGGTGACGCGCTCCTCGGTCCAGCCGGCGCGCAGATAGCTCCAAAGCCACGGCGCCACGCGTGGGAAATAGCCCCAGCGGATGGCCAGCGGGCCGAGCGGGTCGGCCAGGTATTTCGGGACCTTGCGCCAGGTGCCAGGGAGCGCGGGCGGGATGACGGAAAGCGGGTTCATCCAGCAGCCATTGCCGTAGCTGGCGGCCTGTTCGCCGCCCGGGGTGCCGGGGTCGATGATGGTGACGTCGAAGCCGCGGCGGCGGGCTTCGATGGCGGTGGCGGCGCCGACAATGCCGGCGCCGATGATGGCGACGTGTGTCATCGCATCACCGTAGCGTCGGCCGGTGCGAGGAGCGACACATGCGCGGAAACGACACGCCAACCCTGGCCCGGAATGCGCGCCATGATCTTGGTTTCGCGCCCGATCAGCCCGGTTTCCACGCGTTCGTATTCCAGGTGGGTGGCGGCGAAATCATCGCCGAAGGTGACGATGTGGATGCGCTTCTGAATCCGCGCGGCATAACGGGCGACATTGGCGCGGAAGGCACGGATCGCGTCATGGCCGTAGAGGATTTCCGTGATGCCGAAGCGCACCGTGCGCGGATCGCCCCAGAAGGTGGCGTCCAGCACGGCGGTGTCGTTGCTGGCGATCGCGGCTTCGTAGCGGTCGAAGACGGCGCGCACTTCGGCCTGGATATCGGGTTTGTCGAGCTGCATGGGCGCAGCATTCCAGGGAATGGCGTGGCTGCGAAGCCTTGACCTTGCAGCGATGGCAAGGTGCATGGGGCAGGAATGCTACGCCGCGCCCTGCCCTGTCTGTTGTTGCCGCTCGCTGCGCGCGCGCATTCGGAGTTGCGCGCGGCGGTGCCGGCGGATGGCGCGCGGCTGTCGGTGGCGCCCGCGGAACTGCGCCTGCGCTTCAACGAGCCGGTGCAGGTCACGCTGTGGCGCCTGCGCGACGCGGCGGGGGCCGAACACGCGCTGGCCCGCCCGCGCGATGCCTCCGCGCGGGCCGAGCATGTGGCGCGGCCGCCAGTCTTGGCCGCCGGCGAATACAGCGTGGAATGGCGCGCGATTTCGGCCGATGGGCACCCCATTCGCGGCACGCTGCGCTTCGCGGTGGCGTCATGATCCTGGAATTCCTGCAACCGGGTGCGAGCCTGCTGGACGCGTTGGTGGTGCTGCTGCGCGCGGGGTACCACGCGGCGGCCTTAAGTGCCGTCGGGCTGTTCCTCTACGGGCTGTTCGCGCCTGTGCCGCGCCGCTGGATCATCGCCTGCGCCGGCGCGGGGATAGCGCTGTCACTGCTGGGCCTGCCCTTGCGCGTGCTGGTGCTGACCGGCGGCGAAAGCGCTTGGGACGGCGCAACATGGGAGGCCGTGCTGGTCTCGCGCATCGGTGATGCGGCGGGGCTGCGCGTGCTGGGCCTGGTGG
>JAAFHD010000148.1 GCA_013298245.1 Alphaproteobacteria bacterium | reverse complement strand
CCGCGTCGGGCCGTCCAATGGCTATAACAGCAGCACCGCCGCGACGCCCGGTGCGGCCGATTATACCGGCTTCGAGGGCACCTCTGCCGCCGCGCCAGTGGTTGCGGGCGTGGCCGCGCTCATGCTGCAGGCCAACCCTGCCTTGGGCTACCGGGACGTGCAGGAAATCCTGGCGCTGACCGCGCGCGTGACCGACCCCTTCGATGCCGGGCGCATCACCACCGCGACCGGCAACTGGAATGGCGGCGGCATGGGGTTTTCGCGCGATATCGGCTTCGGGCTGGTCGATGCGGGGGCGGCCGTGCGCATGGCCGAAAGCTGGGGGGCGGCGCGCACCGAGGCCAATCTGCTGACCGCCACGCGTGATGCGGCACTGGCCGAGGGCACGCCGATCACCGGTTCGGTCAGCACGCAATTCATCATGACCGGGCCGTCGGGTGCAGCTGCCGGCTTTCGCATCAACCGCGTGGAGCTGGACCTGGCGCTGACCACCGCGCGTGCCGCGGATATCTCGGTGACACTGCGCTCTCCGGGTGGCACCGTCATCCCGTTGCTGGTCACAGCTGGCAATGCGTTCGCCTTCAATGGCGACACGCCCGACACCGCGCGGCCGCTGGCCTGGCCGGATGCGGGCTATGCGCTGACCACGCCGGGCTTCTGGGGCGAAAACGCCGTGGGCCTGTGGCAATTGACGATCACCGCAGCGGGTGGCGCGGCCTTCGACAATGCCCGCCTGCGCGTGCTGGGCGATGCCGCCGCGGCACCCGGCATGGGCGCGGCCGAGGTGCTGACCGATGACTACGGCACGCTGGCGATTTTGCAGGCCGCGCGCGCCACGCTGGGGCAGGGCGGTGTGACCGCCATCAACGCCACCGCGCGCAGCAATGCGGTGCTGTTCGACATGAATGAACAGCTGGGCCGCGCCGATGGCCTGCCGATCGCGCTGACCGGCAATACGCTGCGCGACCTGTGGGGTGGTGCGGGCGATGACACGCTGGTGGGCGACAACCTGGCGAATATCCTGGCCGGCAGTTGGGGGCGCGATTTTCTGTCAGCGCGCAACGGCGCCGACAGCCTGCTGGGGGGCTTGGGCGATGACAGCCTCTATGGCGGGCAGGGCAATGACATCCTGCGCGGCCAGCAGGACCACGATGTGATGCACGGGGAGGAGGGCGATGACGCGCTCGACGCCGGCCCGGGCAATGACATCCTGGGCGGGCAGGATGGCATCGACACGCTGTGGGGTGGGCCGGGCGATGACACCGTCTATGCCGGTGCCGGCACCGATGAATTATGGGGCGAGGCGGGTGCCGACTGGCTCTATGGCGAAGCCGCCAATGACCAGGTGATCGCGGGCGATGGTCAGGACAAGCTGTTCGGCCAGGACGGCGATGACCGCCTGTTCGGAGAGGCTGATGCAGACCTGGTCTTTGGTGGCGTCGGCGTGGATTTTCTCGCCGGTCAGGCCGGCGATGACACCTTGTGGGGGGAGGCGGGCACCGATTTCCTCTATGGCGGAACGGGGCAGGATTTCCTGGGCGGCGGCGCGGGGGCGGACACCTTCTACTTCCGCAATCGCGCCGAGAACGCCGACATGATCATCGACTTCAACCGCGCCGAGGGCGACCGCATCGTCGTCGAGGGTACTGCCTTCAACATGCCCAGCGGCTGGCAGCTGAGCGCGGGCAGCGGCTTCATCCAGGGCGCGGGTGTCGCACCCTTGCAGCGCACCGCGACCTTCTACATGGACAACACCACGCGCGCGCTGTGGTTCGATGCGGATGGCACGGGGCCTGGTGCGGCCAGCGTGGTGGCGTTCCTGTTGAACACGCCGGCCTTGCAGCCATCGGATATCGTGATCGCCTAGCAGGCTGCTGAAAAACTGGCGGCTGAGGGCTGGCGAGGGAATTTTTGGGCACGAAAGGCCGGGACGAAGCCAGGATGTTGTTCATCCTGGCGAGGCACGAACGAATCGTGCGCGGAAATGACCCGCCAGACCGACCCGTCCAGTTTTTCAGCAGCCTGCTAGACGGTTGCCAGGAACGCACGCCATTGCGGCGCGATCGTCGCGACACCGAACACGCGCGTCGCCGCAGCCCGCCCCGCCTGGCCGATGCGCTGCGCGAAATCATGGTCACGCAGAAGCCCCTCCAGCAGCGCCCGCGCTTCGGGGATGCTGCGCGCCAGCAGCGCGTCTTCGCCCGCGCGGATCAGCAGCGGCCATTCGGTGCAGTCATGCAGATGCGGCAACAGGGCAGGGTCCAGTGCGACGATCGGGATGCCCGCCATCCAGGCTTCCATGAAGTTCAGCGTGTTGGGGTTGCGAATGCCTGAACACGGCAGATAGGCGCGGCAATCGCGCAGCAGCGCGCGCTGCTGGTCGGGCAGTTGGAAGCCGATGGTGTCGGGCAGGTCGTCGTTGCTGGCACCACCCAGCACGCGCGGCAGCCCATCCGTCACGGCCGCCCAGAGCGCGTATTCATCCGGGAAGCGCTGGCGGAAGGCCATGGCGAAGCTGAGCACCCGCGGCGCATCGCCGGTCCAGGCGTCGAATTCCGCCGGGTCCTTGGGGAAGCGGATGATCGCGTCATGGCCGGCATAGCCGATGGCGCGCGCCTCGGTCTCGGCGCTGCGCAGGATCAGAACGCCCTGGGCACGCAGCTCGGCATAATGCGGCTCCCACACCGGCAAAGCGACGCCCACGGTGCGCAGGATGATGCGGCGGCCGGCCAGCGCCTCCCGGTGGTGCTGGATGAAGGCGACGCTGTCCATCACGATGACGATATCGAACAGTGCGACGAATTCGGCGGTCAGCACCGTGTCTTCAGGCGGCGTGAAGCGCTTGAAGTGGCAGCCGGCCGCGTGGAACCGCGCCAGCAATTCGGCATGCGCCGGCCCCGGGTGCGGCATGGCGCGCATGCCCTGGCCCAGTTCGGCGTCGAAGTATTCGCCCAAGGGGAACACCTCATGCCCGAGGCCCCGCAGCAGCGAGACCTCGTCGAATTCCAGCACCGAGTGGACCGAGTAGTAGAGAATACGCATCCCTGGCCGTATCGCGCCCCCGCGCGCCCACGCCAACCCCTGACGGCGCGCGCGCCATGGGTTATAGGCTTCACGTGAACCTTTCCTTGCCGAACCTGCTGACTGTCTCGCGCATCCTGGCCATCCCGCTGCTGGTGGTGCTGGTCATGATCCGCGCCCCTTGGGCGGATGCCGCCGCCTGCGCCGTGTTTTCCGCCGCCGCCATCACCGATTATTTCGATGGCAAGATCGCGCGCGAGCGCGGCATCACATCGGGTTTCGGCGTCATGCTGGACCCCATCGCGGACAAGCTGCTGGTGGGGGCGGCGCTGATGGTGCTGGTCGGCTTCGAGCGCCTGGATGACCGCGCGCTGCTGCCGGCCATCATCATCATGCTGCGCGAAATCCTGGTCTCGGGCTTGCGCGAATACCTGGCGACCTTGCGTGTCGGCCTGCCGGTGACACCGCTCGCCAAATGGAAGACCGGCTTCCAGATGGGTGCTTTGGGCGTGCTGCTGGCCGGCGACTCGACGGCGCGGCTGCTGGGCATTGGCTGGCTGCCGATCGGGCTGATCGGCGAATTGATGCTCTGGGCGGCGGCGATCCTGACGCTGGTGACAGGCTGGGACTACTGGGTCGCGGGCATGCGCCATGCCGCGCGGGAAGATGCCGGGCGCGACCCTTGAGAAGCGGCGCCCGAACGCGCATCTTCCCCCGACCGAGGAGGCTTCACATGATCCGTTTTGTCGCATTGTCCGCCATGCTGGGCCTGGCCGCCTGCGCGCCGGCCGACCGCGCCTTTTCCTGGGTGGTGGACAGCACCGGCGATCTTGGCGGGCGCATCGGCATGCCCTGGGGCCATGAGCGCCCACAAGTGATCGCGACCGGCCTGACGGTGGACCGCGTGCGCCGCGGCGGTGGCGTGACGGCGGCCGAACCGCTGCGCGAGGAAGAGGGCAATGTCTGGCCCGCCGCCGAAGGCCCGCGCGCCACACTGGCGAACCCCGATGAGGCGCTGCGTGGCATCCCCGCCTTCCGTCCGGAAAACCCGCCCACGCCGCGCCGTGGCAGTGGCGCCGCGCTGGATGCGCCCGCCGCGCCCGTGGCCGCCCGCGCCACACCGGCCGCCCCCGCAACCGTCAGCATGGCGCCCGAACAGCGCCGCACCGTGACGACGCCCGCGGGCACCTTCAACCTTATCGACAACCCGCGCGCGGGGGCGGCCATCGGGCCTTCGGGCAACATCGCCGCCGTCACCGGTGACCGCGCCGTGACCATCATTTCCGAACCCGGCCGCCCGGCCCAGCAGGTGCTGAACCCGCCGCGATGAAGCTGCTGTATTTCGCCTGGGTGCGGCAGAAGGTGGGTGTCGCGGAAGAGAACGTCACGCCGCCCGATGATGTGCGCGATGTCGCGGGGCTGATGGCCTGGCTGGCCACGCGCAGCCCGGGCCATGCGGATGCCTTCGCGCATGCCAAACAAATCCGTGCCGCGGTGAACCAGGATTTCGCGCAGGCCTCCGCGCCGGTCGCCGCGAATGACGAGGTCGCCTTCTTCCCCCCCGTCACCGGCGGCTGACGCATGGCGCGCGTGCTGGTGCAGGCCGCGGGCTTCGACGTGGCGGCCGAGATGGCCGCGCTGTCGGTTGGCCGCGTGGATGTGGGCGGCATCGCCAGTTTCATCGGTGTCTGCCGCGCCGATGATGGGCTGGCGGCGATGACGCTGGAACACTATCCGGGCATGACCGAACGCGCGCTGGCCGCCATCGCGGCGGAAGCCGAATCGCGCTGGCCATTGACCGGCTGCACCGTCATCCACCGCCATGGCCGCATGCTGCCCGGCGACCCCATCGTGCTGGTGCTGACCGCATCGCGCCATCGCACCGCCGCGCTGGAAAGCTGCGCCTTCCTGATCGACTGGCTGAAGACCCGCGCACCCTTCTGGAAATCCGAGGAATTCGCCGACGGCACCACCCGCTGGGTGGACGCCAAGGAAGAGGACGACGCGGCCACCGCGCGCTGGGGCGCATGATTTCGGGCAAGGCGCGCGTGGCCGGCGTCTTCGGCTGGCCGGCGGGGCATTCGCGCAGCCCGCAGCTGCACAATCACTGGCTGGAACGCCACGGCATTGACGGCGCCTATGTGCCGCTGCCGGTGCCGCCTGAGGATTTTTCGGTGGCGTTGCGCGGCGTGATGGCGGCGGGTTTTCGCGGCGTGAATGTGACCATTCCGCACAAGGAAGCGGCCTTTGCCCTGTGCGATGAAGTCACACCCTTTGCGCGCCGCGCAGGGGCCGCCAACACGCTGACCTTCATGGATGGGCGCATCCATGGCGACAACACGGATGGTTTTGGGTTCCTCGAAAACCTGCGCGCCGGCGCACCTGGCTGGCGCGCGGATGCGGGCCGCGCGGTGATCCTGGGTGCAGGTGGTGCCGCGCGTGCGGTGGCCGCAGCCCTGCTGGATGCCGGCGCGCCCGAGGTGGTGCTGGTCAACCGCAGCACTGACCGTGCGGAGGAAGTGGCGCGCGCTTTGGGCGGCCCGATCCGCGTGGCCGTGGCACCGCCGCTGGAAGGGGCTGCGCTGCTGGTCAACACGACCAGCCTTGGCATGACCGGCGAACCACCGCTCGAGATCGACCTGGCGCCCATGCGCGCCGGCGTCGTGGCCGATGCGGTGTATGCACCTTTGTGGACACCACTGCTGCTGGCCGCGCGCGCGCAAGGCCTGGTGGCGGTCACCGGCATCGGCATGCTGCTGCATCAGGCGCGCCCTGGTTTCGCGCGCTGGTTCGGCGTGGAACCGGTGGTCGATGCGGCACTGCAAGCGGCGGTGCTGGCGTGAAGGTGCTGGGGCTGACGGGCAGCATCGGCATGGGCAAGTCCACCGCCGGGCGCAGTTTTCGCGCCCGCCGCGTGCGCGTGTTTGACGCGGATGCCGCGGTGCATGGCTTGCAGGCCAAGGGCGGGCGCGGCGTTGGCCCGATTGGTGCGGCGTTTCCCGGCACCGTGCGGGATGGGCGCGTGCTGCGTGAGGCCTTGCGCGCGGCCGTGCTGGGCAAGCCCGACGCGCTGCGCGTGCTGGAGCGCATCATCCACCCGCTGGTGCGCGACGAACAGCGCCGCTTCCTGGCACGCGCGCGGCGCGACGGGCAGCGCATGGTGGTGCTGGATATTCCGCTGCTGTTTGAAACCCGCGGCACCGGGCGCGAATTCGACGCGGTGATGGTGGTCTCTGCCCCCGCGGCCGTGCAGCACGCGCGCGTGCTGGGCCGTGCGGGCATGACCGCCGAACGCCTGGCCGCCATCCTGGCGCGCCAGATGCCGGATGCCGAAAAACGCCGCCGCGCCGATATCATCATCAAGACCGGCGGCCCGCGCCACGCCACCGACCGCGCCGTGCGCCGCATTGTCAGGACCCACCGCCATGACCCGTGAAGTGGTGCTGGACACCGAGACCACCGGCACCGACCCCAAGGAAGGCCACCGCGTGCTGGAGGTCGCGGCCATCGAGGTGGTGAACATGCTGCCGACCGGCCGGCACTATCGCACGTTGATCGACCCTGAGCGCGACATCCCGTCCGATTCCAGCCGCATCCATGGGTTTACCAGTGCGGATGTAGAGGGCGCGCCGCGCTTCGCGGATGTGGCGCAGGCGCTGCTGGATTTCATCGGTGATGCGCCAATTGTCGCACATAACGCGCCATTTGACTTCATGCACCTGAACGCCGAACTTTCCCGGGTTGGCATGGCGCCGCTGCCCGAATCCCGCATGGTCGATACGCTGGTGCTGGCCAAGCGCCGCTTCCCCGGCATGCCCAACAGCCTGGACGCGCTGTGCCGGCGCTTCGAGATCGATCTGTCCGAACGCACCACCCACAATGCGCTGTTGGATGTGCGGCTGCTGGCCAAGGTCTATCTGGAATTGAATGGCGGGCGGCAGCAGGGCCTGGGGCTGGGTGGTGCGGGCGGCGGCATTCCGCTGCCCACCGAGGCGCGGCGCGCGCGCAACGCGCGGCCCATCGAGCCACCGGCCGAACGCCTGGCGGCGCATGCCGAATTCCTGACGAAGTTGAAGGACCCGCTCTGGTCGCGTGAGGGGTAGTTCAGTTCATGCCGCTGATCCGCTGGACAATCCTGTCCTGCGTATCAGCGTTGCCGATGGCGACGACCAGGCCAAGCTTGCTGCCGAAGCGTTGGATCACCTTGCTGCCCTTCATCGGCAGCGGCAGGTTGCGTTCACGGCATTGCAGCAGCAGCGCCGCCTGCAGATCCGCAGACCCGAAGCGCAGCGGAATATGCGCGCCATGGGTCGCGCGCGCCGCATCATCGGGGCGGAGTTGGATGGTGAAGAAGGGCAGGCCATTGGCGTCGTCATCGGCGTCCGCGGCCTCGATCGTGCCGGTCGGCAACTCGATGCGCCGCTGCCGCTGGAGCAGCAGCAGCGCCGTGATCACTTCGCTGGGCTTGAAGAGGATATGGCGGATTTCTGTGGGCATTGGGGACCATGCGCACCGGTTGGTTGCTGGGCGGTTAACGCGTCAGCTCAATAGCTGCCCGCCATCGACCACGATGGTGTGACCCGTCACCCAGCCGGCCAGGGGGCTGGCGAGGAACAGAATGACATTCGCCACCTCCTCCGGCGTGCCGAGCCGGCCGAAGGGGATCGATGCCAGGATGCGCCCATACAGCGCGGGGTCGCTGGTGCGCCGCGCCTCCCATGACCCGCCCGGGAATTCGATGGAGCCTGGGGCCACGCCATTCACCCGGATGCCCTGCTTGGCGAGCATCGCCGCCTGGGATTGGGTGAAGTTGATCAGCAACGCCTTCACCGCCGCATAGGCGGGCGTGCGCAGCGACGGCCGGAAGCCCGAGATGGAGCTGACATTCACGATCGACGCGCCCGCGCCCATATGCGGCGCCGCCTCGCGCGAGGCGCGGGTGGTTGCCAGCACATCCACATTCAGGCTGGCGGCCCAGCCATCCTCGGTGTCCTGCGAGCCGAAGCCGGACGCGTTGTTGACCAGCACGTCGATGCCACCCAGGGCCGCAGCCGCATCGGCAATGTAGTGCTGGATGGCGGCCGCGTCCGACAGGTCGCACACGCCGGCATGCGCGCCGATCTCGTTGGCGGCTTCGCGAAGCGTCGCCTCGCCGCGCGCGCAGATGGAAACCCGCGCGCCGGCGGCGGCGAACCCGGCGGCTGTCGCGCGTCCGATGCCGCGCGAGCCGCCACACACCACAACCCGTTTTCCGGTGAAATCGAAACTCATCGCACCCTACCTTTGCTGTGGAGCCGATTCACGCGTCCGGCCGAAACGGCCTTCCGCGATCGGCCCCTCAATGCAGGCGCGGTCCCTTCAGGAAGCTGCGCCGATCCGCCGACATCAATGTCAGTTGCAGGGTGCGCCCGCCGCGTTCCAGCCGCAACGGCACCGGCACGCCGGCAT
>JAAFHD010000147.1:7015-8483 GCA_013298245.1 Alphaproteobacteria bacterium | reverse complement strand
CGCCGCGAAAGCGCCGGCGAACAGCGCACCCAGCGAATGGCCAATGATGGACGCGCTGTGCAGCGCCAGCGCGTCCATGACCGCCGCTAGGCGCGCTGCATAGGCGCCTGGATGCGCGTGCGAAACCGGCGCTGAGTTGCCATAGCCCGGCGCCCACCACGCGATGGCGTCGGCATCGGCGGGCAGTGCGGCGATGACCTGTGACCAGCTCTCGGCATCACTGCCGATGCCATGCAACAGGATCAGCGTTTGGCCGCGCCCGGGGCGGCGCAGCAGGTCGGTGTCGGCGGCGCGCAGGCGGATCATGTGAAGACGAAGCCTGCATCCACCGGCAGCACCTGACCGGTCAGCGCGATCGCGCCCGGGGTAAGAAGAAACGCGATAGTGGCTGTGATGTCTTCCGGGACTTGCGGGCCGGGCACGGCGCGGTTGTTCTCGTAGAGCGCGTGGCGTTCGGGCGGCACGTATTCGGTGGCCTCGCAGCGCATGATGCCCGGCGCGACGCAGGTAATACCAACGCCGCGTGGCCCCAGTTCGCGCGCGAGCGAACGCGTCATGGCGATCACCGCGCCCTTCGACGATGTGTAGGCCAGCAGGCGCGGCGCGCCCCACAGCGCGGTGTCCGAGGCGATGTTGACGATGCGGCCCGAACCGCTGGCCACCAGCATCGGCGCGATGGCGCGCGTGACCAGCCAGGTGCCGCGGACGTTGACCGTCATCACGCGGTCCCAGGTGTCGATGGTGAGCGTGTCGAATTCCGGGCCGCCGATGCCGGTGGCGATGGCGGCATTGTTGACCAGGCCATGCACTGGGCCGTCGATGGCGGCACCGAAACGCGCGATGCTGTCGGGGTCGGCGAGGTCGAGCGGGATGAAGCGCGCGCCCAGTGTGGCGGCAACCGCGCGGCCTGCTTCTTCCAGGATATCCGCCAGGATCAGTGTGGCGCCTGCAGCCGCGCAGTGTTCCGCGATGGCGCGGCCGACGCCACGCGCGGCACCGGTGATGATGATGGTGCGGCCGGCCAGCATCATGCTGTCACCGCGCGCGGGATGTAGTGCAGCACACGTGTTTCGATGGCAGCGACCGCCCAGTACATCGCGATGCCGATGATGGTCAGCAGGATGATGGCGTTGAACACCATCGCCGTGTTCGCACTGCCCTGGCCGAAGACGATGAGGTAGCCGAGGCCGATCTGGCTGCCGACCACCTCGCCCACGGTGATGCCGATCACGGCGAGTGTCGCGCCGATGCGCAACCCCGCCATCAGCGCGGGCATGGAGGAGGGGAAGAGCACCTTCCAGAACACCTGCGCGCGCGACATGGAATAGGCGCGTGCCAGATTCACCAGGTCACGATCCGCCACGCGCATGGATTGCAGCACGTTGACCAGGATGGGGAAGAACACGATCAGCACGGTGACCAGAAGTTTCGGCCAGGCATTGTAGCCGAACCACATGATGAAGAGCGG
>JAAFHD010000147.1:0-7005 GCA_013298245.1 Alphaproteobacteria bacterium | reverse complement strand
TGTAGGGCGAGAGCACCTTTTCCCAGAAGGGTGAAAGGCCCAGAAGATAGCCGAAGACGGCGCCGAAAACCGCGCCCAGGATGAAGCCCAGCACCGACATCGATGCGGTGGAGATGATGTGCATCCCGAGGTCTTCGCGCCGCCACATGCGGAAGAATTCCAGCCACAGATCGCTGACCTGCGGGATGATGTATTTCGGCACGCCAAGCGCGGGCGGCAGCCATTCCCACAGCAGCAGCATGCACGCCGCGAAGGCACCGCTGATGAGGGGGAGCTGCCATTTCATCAGACGAAATCATTGGTGAAGAGGTCTTCGACCGGCGATGCCGTGCGGATGATTTCGTTGTCGACGTAGAAGCGCTGGACGGTGCGCATGCGTTCGATGTCGAAGCGGCCAAGCGTGGTACCGGCCGGCACGGCGTAGACCTGTTCGACATAGCGGCGCAGCACGCGTTCGATCATCGCCTCGCGCCCCGCATGTTGGCTGACATGCGCGACGTAATCGCGCGCCGCGGCCGCTGGGTCCTGGATGCAGTCGGACATGGCGCGCAGTACGGCGCGCACGAAGCCGCGCACCACGGCGGGGCGGGTGCGGATGGTGGTGTCGGAGGCCATGATGGCCTGCGACATGGCGGGGAAGAAACGGTCGATCGGGATGACGTCGAGCGTGATGTTCGCCTGCTCGATCGTGTCGGTCCATTCGGGGACGGACATGATGGCGTCGAGCTGGCCGGCGATCATCAGCTGCGTCATGCCGGCGGGGCCGACGGCCTGGATGTTGAGATCCGTGCGGCGCAGCCCGTTGCTGGCGAGCACGCCGAGCAGGGAGAAGAAGCCGGTGTCCTGGAAGCCGATCACGCCGACGCGCTTGCCGCGCAGGTCGGCCACGCTGCGCACATTCGCATCGCGTCGCGCAGCGATCTGGTAGAGCGGGCGCCCGCCGAGCAGCGCCACCGCGCGCACCGGCACGCCATTGCCGCGCACGATCATCGTGGTCTCGCCCACACCGCCGCCGAGGGCTGCGTTGCCGGCGCCGACTTGCGTGGCGACATTCGCGCCGCCTTGGCCGACCTGGAAGGTGGGGTTCAGCCCCTCGGCCGCGTAGTAGCCGCGGCGCGCGGCGAGCTGGTGCGGCACGAAGGCCGGCAGGAAGGGTGGTGCTGGGAAGAGATAGGTGATCGCTTCCTGCGCGCGCGCCTGGTGCAGCGCGGGCAAAGCGAGCGTTGCGCCAAGCAGTGTGCGGCGAGTGGTCATGGTGCCTCCCTGGGTCATGCGTCGATGCGGTCGTCGAGGTGCAATGCGTGGAACAGATGCGCGATGAATTCGCGTGCGCGCGGCAGGGCCTGGCGCGCGATGGGGTTGTCGCGATGCGGCAGGTCGATGATGAGTTCCTCGACGATGCGCCCCGGGCGTTCGCTCATGACCAGGATGCGGTCGGCCATGGCGACGGCTTCGGTGAGGTCATGCGTGATCAGCAGCGTGGTGACGCCCGAAGCGGCGATGGTCTCGGCGAAGCTTTTCTGCAGCAGAAGTTTGGTTTGCGCGTCGAGTGCGGAGAAAGGTTCGTCCAGCAGCACAACGCGCGGGTCAATCGCCAGAGTGCGCGCGAGTGCCGCGCGCTGGCGCTGGCCGCCGGAAAGCTGGTGCGGGTAGCGATCCGCATAGTCGGTCAGGCGGCAGCGTGTCAGTTCGCGGGCCACGCGCGCGCGGCGCTCATCGGCCGACAGCGCCCGGTTTTCCAAGCCGAATTCCACATTGCGGCGGATGCTGCGCCAGGGCAGCAACAGGTCCTTCTGTAGCATGAAGCCGACATGGGCGTTCGCACCCGCGACTTCCTCGCCGCTGACGAAGACCTGGCCTTCGGTGGGGCGGTCGAGGCCCGCGACCAGGTTCAGCACGGTGGATTTGCCGCAGCCGGAAGGCCCGACCAACGCCACGAATTCGCCCTGGGCCACTTGGAAGTTCAGGCGCTCGATCGCGGTGAAGGGCTGCGCGTGGCGGTCGCGCGGCGGGAAGCGGCGCGTGACGTGCAGCAGTTCCAGCGCGGCGGCGGGCATGGCGCAGACCTTGTTCAAATACGAACAGTTCGTCCGTATTTGAACAACGCTAGAACCGCATCTGCCGCGCTGTCAAACGAAAAACCAGAACCTTGCATGTCCGACTTGTGGCCTCGTCATTGCGGAAGCTTAAGCCCCACCCCACACGCGGGCAGGATCAGCGCAGCCATTCTGCGCGTGCCGTTCTTCGGCGCGCGGGTCCCAAGCTCTGCGCCCGAGGTCCACGGCGTTCGGTGGGGGCTATTCCCGGCAAGCTCCCGCCAAACTGGCTGTCTCCCGGCGGCCACGCCCTGATCGCGGTAACGCGATCAGGGCGTTTCTTTTGTTGGCGCGCAGCGCGCCAACAAAAGACACGTTCTGTGCACTCAGACGTCGTGCGCGGCCTACGGCCGCTTGGCTTCCGCCGCGCCGCAGGCATCGCCGGCTGGCCCGGCTTACGGGCGGCGCCGCGCGCCGTGCGCGTGGATTCTCGTGGGGCTCGCCCTTCTTGGTGCGATGCGCCAGATGCGCCGCCGCAGGCTACACCCTGATCCCACGCGCCCGGATCAACGCACCCCACTTTGCCGATTCGCGCTGCTGATACGCCCGAAAATCCGCCGTCGCACCGATCACCGGCGTCATGCCCTGCGCCAGCAGGCGTTCGCGCACGCCACCGTCGCGCAAGGTTGTGGCGAACACCGCATGGATGCGCGCGACCAGCGCCGCCGGCGTTTCCGCCGGCGCGAAGAGCGCGAAATCCGTGCTGCTCTCGAATCCCGGCAGGCCGGCTTCGATGATGGTCGGCACCTCGGGCGCCAGCGCCGTGCGCGTAGCGGTCGACACACCCAGTGCGCGCATCGTTCCCGCGCGCATATGCGGAATCGCGGTGATGGCATCGACAAAGGTCACCTGCACCTCGCCCGCCAGCTGCGCCTGCGCGGCCGGCCCGCCGCCGCGATAGGGCACGTGCAGCATCTCGATGCCCGCCATCTGCATCAGCAGCTCCGTCGCCAGATGGCTGGTGCCGCCATTGCCCGATGACGCATAGGACAAGCGCCCCGGATTGGCGCGCGCGAAAGCCAGGAAGGCCGGGAAATCCGCGAAGGGCTGGGCGGGATGCGTCACCAGCAATTGCGGGTTCGTCGCCATCAGCATGACCGGCGCGAAGGCATTGTCATCATACGGCAGCGCGCCCATCAGATGCGGCGCGATCGCATAGGTGGAATTGGTGCCGGCCAGCAGCGTGTAGCCATCGCCTCGCGCGCGCGCGACGAAGGCATGTCCGACTGTGCCCGTCGCACCCGCGCGATTATCCACCACGAATGATTGCCCGCTGGACGCACCCAGATGCTGCGTCAGCGTGCGCACCAGCGCATCGGTCGAACCGCCCGCGGGCCATGGCACCACCAGGTTGACCGGGCGGTTCGGCCATTCGGCCTGCGCGAAGGCGGGGGCGGCGAGCAGCGGCAGAAAGCGGCGGGCGATGCGCATGAGGTCCTCAGGGCAGTTCGATGACGAGGTTGAGCATGTCATCCACATGCGCCCGCGCGCCAGGGGGAATGATGGTGGTGCTCTCGCGCTCTTCCACCAGCGCGGGGCCGTCGATGCGCGCGCCAGGTGCAAGCGCGTAGCGGTCGAGCACCTGCGCGGTGACGACGCCATGCGTTTCCGTCAGCAGGTGCCGCGTGCCGCGCGTGGCATCGGCACCGCTGGCGGCGCGCGCCAGGCTGATGTCGCGCGCACCAGCACGCGCGGACAGGCGCCAGGTCAGCGCCTCGATCGGCGCGTCTTCCATGATGCGGGAAAACCGTTCGCGATAGGCGGTAAAGAAGGCCGCGCGGATCGCCGGTAGATCATGCGCGGACATCACCATGCCCGGCAGCGGCACCGGAATCTCGAAGCCCTGGCCGATGTGGCGCATCTCGGCGATGGGCGCATAGGCTATGTCATCGGCGGTGGCGCCGGCTTCGAGCAGCAGCGTGTCGCATTCCGCGCGCATCGCAGCGAACAGCGTGTTGATCGCGTCCCAATCCAATCGCTCCAGCCGCGCGACCAGGCTGCGCACCGCATCGGTGGCCGGCGGCGCGACCAGGAAACCGAGCGCCGATGCCACACCCGCGCCGATCGGCACCACCACGCGCTTCATCTTCAACAGCCGCGCCAGGTTGCAGGCATGCACCGGCCCCGCGCCACCAAACGCGACCAGCGTATAGCGGCGCGGGTCGCGCCCCTTTTCCGCCAGGTGCATGCGCGTGGCCGCTGCCATCGTCTCATCCACGATGCGCGAAATGCCGAGCGCTGTGTCGGCCGCCGGCATGGCCAGCGCCTTCGCCACACCGCCTTCCACCACGCGCGTCAGGCCAGCCAAATCCAGCGCCATCTCGCCGCCCAGGAAATGCGCGGGGTTCAGCCGGCCCAGCAGCAGGTCGGCATCGGTGACGGTGGGCTCCGTGCCGCCACGCCCGTAGCAGACGGGGCCCGGCACCGCGCCGGCGCTGCGCGGCCCCACCTTCATCAACCCCGAGGCATCGACGCGCGCGATGGAACCACCGCCCGCGCCGATTTCGATCATGTCCACCACCGCGACTTTCAGCGGCAGGCCGGAGCCTTTGGCGAAGCGCCGCACGCGGCCGGCTTCGAAATCATGCTTGGTGTGCGGCGCGCCGTTTTCCACCAGGCACATTTTTGCGGTGGTGCCGCCCATGTCGTAGCTGACCACATGGTCCAGCCCCGCCTTGCGCGCGATGAAGGCCGCCGCCATCGCCCCCGCGGCCGGCCCGCTTTCGATCAGGCGGATCGGGAATTCCTTCGCCTCGCGCAGCGACGCGATGCCGCCCGCCGACAGCATCACATACAGCGCACCCGAAAAACCGGTGGCGCGCAGATCGGCCTCCAGCTTGGTCAAATATCGCTGCATGCGCGGCTGCACATAGGCGTTGGCGCAGGCCGTGCTGGTGCGTTCGTATTCGCGGATTTCGGGTGCGACCGCCGATGACAACGTGATCGGAATCGCGGAGAAGGCCGTCCGCAGCAATTCACCCGCGCGCGCTTCATGCGCCGCGTTGCGATAGCTGTGCAGGAAGGAGACGGCGATCGCCTCGACACCCGCATCCACCAGGAATTGCGCCTGTTCCAGCAGCGCGGCTTCGTCCAGCGGCAGCAGCACATCGCCATCCGCCGAGACGCGTTCCGGCACTTCGCGGCGCAACCAACGCGGCACCAGCGTGGGCGGCGGTTCGAGGAAAAGATCGTAGAGATCGTAGCGAATTTCCTTCGCGATCTCGAGGCTGTCGCGGAAGCCCTGCGTGATCAGCAGCCCCACCGTGCAGCCGGTGCGCTCGATCACCGTGTTGGTCACCAGCGTGGTGCCATGCACGATGCTGTGCAGATCGCCGGGCGCCAGCCCCGCTTCGCGCAGGATGCGCGCCACACCATCGGTGATGGCGCGCGACGGATCATCCGGCGTGGTCAGCAGTTTACCGGTACTGGTGATGCCGCGCGTCGCGTCATGCAACACCAGGTCGGTGAAGGTGCCGCCGACATCGACGCCGATGCGAGCGGTGCTCATGCGTAGTCCTCGCGCCGCGTGACGACACCGTCGCGGATATCGGCGTCCAGTTCCGCCTTGTCGCGCGCGGCGGGCGGCCCATAACCGCCACCGCCCGCATAGGTCATCGTCAGCCGCATGCCCGGCCCGATGGTGGTGCGCGATTTCGGATGTGGGCGCGTGCCATCACTCATCCGGATGTCCGAACAAGCACCGGGCGCGCCACCCAGCACACCCTGTGCCGGGTGCTCGCGCCGGTCCGACAGCAGCGACAGACGCAGGGGCCCTGGCGCGCGCACTTCGATCTCGGCCTCCTGCCCCAACCCGCCGCGAAACTGGCCGGCACCGCCGCTATCGGGGCGGAACTGCTTGCGCCACACCACCAGCGGCGCGACCGACTCGAAGGCCTCGATGGACCCAGCACCCGCATTGGTGGGGAATGCGGTGGTGGGCAGGCCGTCGCGATGCGGTGCCGCACCCATCCCGCCCGATGCGAACAGCACCTGCGAAAAACGATCACCGTTCCGATCAAGGCCCGAGAAAAGGCAGCGCATGGTCGGCGCACCGCCGCAATCGGCGATGACGCGTTCGGGCATCACCGGCGCCAGCGCGCGATAGATGGCACCGGCCAGCAGATGCCCCGTCAACTGCCGCGCGGAGACCGGCGCAGGGTATACCGGGTTCAAAATACTGCGCTCCGGCGCGCGCACGGTGATGGCGCGATAGCTGCCCTCATTGCGCGGCGTGAAGGGATCCAGCGCGCATTTCACCGGATAGACCGAATAGGCATGCGTGTAGTTCCACACGCAGTTGATCCCGCGCGCGATCTGTGGCGATGTGCCCTCGTAGTCGATCTCCATCGCGTCACCGCGCACGCGCACGGTGCACACGATGCGCGTGCGTTCCGCGTCGAAACCATCCGCTTCCTGCACCGCGCGGTATTCGCCATCGGGCAAGGCCGCGATCGCCGCGCGCATCGCCGCATCCGTGCGCGCAGCCAGCGCGGCGCCCAACCCCGAAAGGTCCGGCAGGCCTGAATCGCTCAGGAATTCCGCGACACCCGCGGCGCAGACATCATTGGCGGTGATCTGCGCTTCCAGGTCGCCCTGCACCTGGCGCGGCACGCGCGTATTGGCCAGAAACATCTCCAACACATCAGCGTTCCACACGCCCTGCCGCATGATGCGCAGCGGCGGGATGCGCACGCCCTCCTCGAACACCTCCTGGCAATCCGCACCCCACAGCGCGCCGCCGACATCGGGGCTATGCGCGATGGAGCCGGCGAAACCGACCAGGCGCCCCGCGTGGAAAATCGGCGACACGGCGGTGATGTCCGGCAGGTGTCCCGTCGCGAGCCAAGGGTCATTGGTGATGACCACATCGCCAGGCCGCCACGTATCGGCAGGAAAGCGCGCGAGGAAA
>JAAFHD010000146.1 GCA_013298245.1 Alphaproteobacteria bacterium | reverse complement strand
TTCGCGCGGCGTGAGGCTGGACAGCACCTTGGTGGTGGCTTCGCGCAGGTTGGACTGGATCGCAGCATCCAGCGGGATGATCGCGTTCTTGTCCTCGATGAAGTCGCCCAGGTGGCTGTCTTCCTCGTCGCCGATCGGCGTTTCCATGGAGATCGGTTCCTTGGCGATCTTCAGGACCTTGCGCACTTTTTCCAAGGGCATGCCGAGCTTTTCGGCCAGTTCTTCCGGCTGCGGTTCGCGGCCGATTTCGTGCAGCATCTGGCGGGACGTGCGGACCAGCTTGTTGATCGTCTCGATCATGTGGACAGGGATGCGGATGGTGCGCGCCTGGTCGGCGATGCTGCGCGTGATCGCCTGGCGGATCCACCAGGTGGCATAGGTGCTGAACTTGTAACCGCGGCGGTATTCGAATTTGTCCACGGCCTTCATCAGGCCGATATTGCCTTCCTGGATCAGGTCCAGGAATTGCAGGCCGCGGTTGGTGTATTTCTTGGCGATGGAAATCACGAGGCGGAGGTTGGCCTCGATCATCTCCTTCTTCGCGACCGTCATGTCGCGCTCGCCGCGCGAGACCGTCATGTAGACGCGGCGGAATTCCGCGACGGGCAGGCCGGTCTCACCGGCCACCGCGCTGATTTCGGTGCGAATCTTCTCGACATCATCGCGCGCGCGGGCGGCGAAGGCGATCATCGGCTTGGACTTGGACTTCGACAGCCGGTCCATCAGCCCCGGGTCCAGCTCCGACCCGCGCCAACCGGCCAGGAATTCGTCGCGCTTAACCTTGTAGCTTTCCGCCAGGCGCAGCATCTGGCCGTCCATCGCGACCATGCGCTTGTTGAGCAGTTTCAACTGCTCGACCAGCTCCTCGATGCGGTTGTTGTGCAGCTGGACCTTCTCGACCAGCTTCACCAACTCATCGCGCTGCTTTTCGTAGTTCTTCTCCGAACGCCCGCCGAGCTCCTCGCCCTGGGTATAGGCATCCATCCGCTTGGCCGACATGCGGCTCAGCTTCTTGTACATGTCCTCGATGGCTTCGAAGCTGACCAGCACTTCGGGCTTCAGCTTCTCTTCCAGGGCGGAGAGCGACATGCCCAGGCTGCCTTCCTCATCCCCCTCCTCGAACTCATCGGGTTCGGTGGTGCCTTCGGGGATTTCCGCCTGGTTGGTGGCTTCCAGATCCACCACATCGCGCAGCAGCATGCGGCCTTCGCGCACGGCCTCGTGCCAGGCGATGATCGCCTTGAAGGTCAGCGGGCTTTCGCACAGGCCGCTGATCATCATGTCGCGCCCGGCTTCGATGCGCTTGGCGATGGCGATTTCGCCCTCGCGGCTCAGCAGTTCGACCGAGCCCATTTCGCGCAGATACATCCGCACCGGATCATCGGTGCGGCCGGCGGTTTCCTCGTCGATATTGCCGCCGGATTCCTCTTCTTCCTTTTCCTTCTCCTCGTCATCGGTCTTGGCGACGACGGGCTTGGGCGCCTCGCCATCCTCGCCCTCTTCGGCCTCGACGACGGTGATGCCGCCTTCGGAAATCATCGCCAGCGTGTCCTCGATCATCTCGGAGGAGACCTGGTCGGATGGCAGTGCAGCATTCACCTCATCGACGGTGACGAAGCCACGTTCCTTGCCGCGGGCGATCAGCTTCTTCACGGCGGCGGCCTGGATATCCAGCATCACCCCCTCGACCGCTTCGTCGCGCGCATCGGTGGTTTCGGTCGTGGTGCCGGGTTTCGTGGCCATGCGAAATGCTCCGTGGTCGCGCGCCGAGCGGGCGGCGCGCTGCACATATGGTTCGCGCAGCGCGGGGTTCATCACCCCAGGCGCCGCGCAATGACAAGGGATTGGCATCAATGGGGCTTGTGCAGCGGCGGATCAAGGGTAGCGGGCGAATACGGAATATTTTGCATGAGTTTCGACCAAAATAGGAATACATTATCGCCCGAAAGGACCGATAGGAGCAGCCCATGTCCCAAGCCCCGCACCGAGGCCGAATTGCGCGCGGCGATGCGTGACGAACGCTATTGGCAGGCGAACCACCCCGAGCGGCTGCAATACATCGACTGGGTGACGCGTGGCTGGGAGCGGCTTGAAGCCGCGAACGAGGATGGCGGCGGTGATATCGAGGTGCGCGCGCATACCCGCATGCGCAATGGCAAGGTGGAGCAGGTGGATGCGCATACCAGGCGTGGGCGCGGTGGGCGCGAGCAGGGCGCCGGACGAGAGGCAGGACGACAGACCGACACTGGTGATTTTCGTGGGCGGCGGGTTCGATATGAAGACGAACATCCTCCAAGGCTTTATCAATTTTCACGAACGGGACCTCAGCACAGTCTCCCACGTGCGCTTCGACCATGACCGGCCCGGACAGATTCTGGATGCTATCGCTGATGCGCCACCCGATACGCGGATCGTCCTCGTCGGGCATAGTTGGGGCGCGGATCAGGCGGCACAAATCGCGGCTCGTCTTGGCGCCAAAGGCCTGGCAGTGGACATGCTGGTCACTGTTGACCCTGTTGGACGTGGCCTCTCGGAAAACTTCATGGAACGCGTTCGCAATGGCGCGGACCAGTGGGTGAATATCCGCGCAACTGGCGGGGGTCCGTTGGAACGCTCCAACCTGATCGCACGCATCGGCGGAACTTACGGCAATGCACCTGATGCCTTTGCGCACCGCACGATCGAAGCGCCCTTCAACCACGGCAATTTCGGCGCGCTTCTGCGGCATGCGCCGGTCGGCGGAGGCAGCGCTTGGTCCGCCATTCTGCGGCGGTGACATGATGCTTCGATCGATCCTGACCGCTTTGGCATTCGCCAGTCTGACGGCCTGCGGCCCGCATTTCCATGGCCTGAGCGTACACGCGGTGCAAGGCCAAACGCCCGATATTCCCATCCCACCCGACAACCCCGCCGCACGCCCGGATTGGCAAGGCGTGTTCATAGAATTGCGGAGCAATGAAGGATTGCGCGCCCACGCGGCGAGACATTCGTCCAACTTCATCATCACGGCGAGCCTGTGCGACAGCGCCGATACCACCATCGCGACGCTGTCGCGGTGGAACAACCTGCGAAGGACCGCCGCCTGGGATGTGGCTGGCGACCTCGACCTGGATATGCGGGTCCCAGATGCTCCACCGCCCTATCGCTACTGGCTGGGCCTCGACACCATCTCAGAGACGAGCGTTGGCCGAAACCTTACACCCAACCCAAGCTTCGAGTTCGTCGACCACGACCTGCGGACTGCGACGCGCGGCGTCTGCATTCACGGGCGCGGCTATGACTGGCTGCGCGGCGCATGGCATACCAACGTGGTGTACATTCCGCCTGAGTTGCTGCGCGAGGCCGCGCGCCAAGGCGGGCGATGACACGCTTGTGCTCGTTGATTGCAGCACTGCTGGGCCTCTCCGCCTGCGGCCCGCATTTCTACGACCTTCGCCTGCAAGCCGTCCAACGGCAGCCGCCCGACATCCCCATCCCGCCCGACAGCAACGCCGCGCGACCTGGCTGGCAGGGTGTCTTCGTGGAACTGCGCAGTGAAAGAAGCTTCCGTGCCCATATCGTGCGCCATTCGATGACCTTCGGGCTGGGCGCCAGCCTGTGCGACAGTGCTGACGCATCCGTCGCCAGCTTGCGACGATGGGGCGGCTTGCGCAGGACCCTCGCCTGGGACGTCGTTGGTGAACTTGAACAGCATCTGCAAATCGCGGAGGCGCCGGCGCCTTATCGATATTGGCTGGGCCTTGAAACCATCAGCGTTTCCAATGCCGGCCGCGATGGGACGCCAAACCCGCTCTTTGAGAGGGTCAGCAACGACCTCCGCACCGGCACGCGCGGCGTTTGCATCTACGGCCGCGGCTTCGACTGGCCGCGTGGGGAATGGTTTACCAATGTCATCTACATCCCGGCCGAGACGTTGCGCGAGGCGTCGCGCCAGGAACCACGATGAAGCGTCTCTCCCTGATTGCCGCCGCCTTGCTCAGCCTCTCCGCCTGTGGCCCGCATTTCTATGGCCTGCGCCTGCACACGGTGCAGCGTGAACTCCCCGACATCCCGATCCCGCACACGCATCGTGCGGCGAATATCGGCTGGCAGGGTGTCTTCGTGGAACTGCGCAGCGACCAGAGCTTCCGTGCCCATGTGGCGCGGCATTCCATCAGCTTTGGCTGGGTCGCCAGCCTCTGCGACAGCGCCGACACGACGATCGCCACCTTGCAGCGGTGGAACAACGTGTCGATGACGCGCGCCTGGGATATCGCCGGGGAATTGGAGCAGCATATCCAGATTGCGGATGCACCAGCGCCTTATCGGTATTGGCTCGGCCTGCACACGGTAACAAGGACCAGCCGCGGCCGTGACCTGAGCCCGAACCCCTCTTTCGAATTCGTGGACCACGACCTGCGCACCAGCACGCGCGGCGTGTGCATGCACGCGAGCGGCTTCGGGTGGTTACGCGGAAACTGGCACACCAATGTCGTCTTCATCCCCGCCGAAACCCTGCGCGAGGCGCTGCGCAAGGGTACCCGCTGATCACCCCGTCTCGGCCTGGTATTCACCGCGCCGATGCGCATCCGCCGCCTCCTTCAACAAGGCCAGGCGGCGCAGTTTTTCAGCCGTAGGGTCGGCCGCCGCGTCCTGTTGCGCCTGTGCCAGATCGGCGTTGAGCGCCGCATCGCCGCGCAGCCAGGCGAAGAAATGCCAAAAACATTCTTCGGCCTCGGCGGCCTGGGCTTCGGGGCGCGCGCCGAGCGGCAGGGCAGAGGCCGTGGCCAGCCAGGCAAGTGCTACCGCATCCGCCTCACGCAACGCCTCCCGCGCGGCCGGGCCATCCAGGCCGGGTGGCAGGGCCAGCAGCGCGTCGCGCGCTTGCGTGGCGATCCCCTCCGGCATGTCCAGCATGCCGATGGGTTCTGCCAGCGCATCCAGCAGCCAAGGGTGGTTCAGCAGCGTGGCCAGCAAGGTGCGCGCCTGGGCGGGGCGGGTGGCAGCCCCCAGCACCGGGCGCGCGGCCACCCGCGCCACCGGTGCGGCGCGCCGGCCCAGCTGGAAAAACCGGTCCAGCAGCGCGCGGCGATATTCGCTGGCGAGCGATTTGTCGGTGATGCTGGCGGCCGCGGTTTCCAGGCGCTTGCGGAAGGCGGCGCGGTCTTCGGGGCCGGTGAGCGCCCTGCCCTCGCGCAGCATTTCGAACAGCGATTCGGCGAGCGGGCGGGAGGCGTTGAGCACCGCCTCCATCGCGGGCGCGCCCTTGGCCAGCAGCGTGTCCGGGTCCTCGCCGGCGGGCAGTGTGGCGAAGCGCAGCGTGCGTTCGGGGGCGAGCAAGGGCAGTGCGACTTCCGCCGCGCGGGCCATCGCACGTGCCCCGGCGGCATCGCCATCCAGGCACAGGATGGGTTCGGGGGAGACGGACCACAGCGCCTCCATCTGCTCCTGCGTCAGCGCGGTGCCCAAGGGGGCGACGGCGCCGCCGAAGCCGGCCTGGTGCAGCGCGATGACGTCCATATAGCCTTCGGCCACCAGCAGTTTGGCGCCGCGAAACACGCCCTCGCGCGCCAGGTCCAGGCCGTAGAGGTTGCGGCGCTTGGAGAAGACCGGGCTTTCCGGGCCGTTCACGTATTTGGGCTGGCCGTCGCCCAGGATGCGTCCGCCGAAGGAAATGGTGCGGCCGCGCCGGTCGCGGATGGGGAACATGACGCGGTTGAAGAAGAGGTCGGTGGCGCGGTCCTCGCGTTGCTGCATGAGGCCGGCTTCGATGAGTTGGGCGGTTTCGATGCCTTGTTCGCGCAGTTCGGAGGCCAGCGCGCCGCGGCCCTCGCCGGACCAGCCGAGGCCGAAGCGGGCGATGGTGGCGTCCGTCAGGTTGCGGCGGCGGAGGTAGTCCAGCGCGGGGCGGCCCTCGGGCGTGTGCAGGCGGCGCTGATAGGCGGCTTCGACGGCGGCCAGAACGCCGTGCATGTCGCGCGCGCGGGCGTCGCGGCGCGCGGCTTCGGGGCTGGGTTTGGGGACTTCCAGGCCGGCTTCGGCGGAGAGGCGTTCGATCGCCTCCATGAAGGCAGCACCCTCGCGCTGCATGACGAAGCTGATGGCGTCGCCATGCGCGCCGCAGCCGAAGCAGTGGAAGTGGTCGTCATAGACGTAGAAGGAGGGGGATTTTTCGTTGTGGAAGGGGCAGCAGCCCTTCCAGTTGCGGCCTGAGCGTGTGAGGCGCGTGGCACGGCCGATGAGCGGCGCGAGTGGCGTGCGCACGCGCAATTCGTCCAGGAAGTTGGGGGGCAGCGCCATTGCCCGAGTATTAGCCCGCCGGGGCGCCGACGCGCGAGAGCGGTGGCAAGGCCTCGCCGCCGGGCCAAATAGAGGTCGTTCCGGTCACCGCCACCCCATGCTTTTCCATGCGACCGCCCTATGCCAGGATTCTCCTGACCTGCTCGGGAGCTCCACGATGTCGTTCACCACGCCAGTCGCGCTGTCCAGCCTGAACGGCAGCAATGGTTTCCGCCTGGATGGTGTGGCCAACGGCACATCCAGCGGCTTCAGCGTGGCCGGCGCCGGCGACATCAACGGCGATGGCTATGACGATGTGATCATCGGCGCGCCCCTGACCGACGCCAGCCCAGGCGGGGCGTTCGTAAACACAGGCCAGAGCTTCGTGGTGTTCGGCAAGGCCTCCGGCTGGGGCGCCATCAATTCGCTGGCCAGCCTGGATGGCAGCAATGGCTTCAGCCTGGATGGCGTGTCCCTGAACAACCGCAGCGGCAACAGCGTCGCGGGTGCGGGCGATGTGAATGGCGATGGCTTCGCCGACCTGATCATCGGCGCACCCGGCGGCAACGGCCGCTCCTATGTGGTGTTCGGCAAGGCTTCGGGCTGGACCAGCACCATGTCCTTCTCCGCCCTTGATGGCAGCAATGGCTTCCGCCTCGATTCCGTGACCCCGGAGAGCAGCGGCTTCAGCGTCGCCGGCGCCGGCGATGTGAATGGCGATGGCTTCGCGGATCTGATCGTCGGCGCGCCGGGCGCGAGCGCCGGTCGGTCCTATGTGGTGTTCGGCAAGGCAACGGGCTGGACCAGTTCACTGTCCCTGTCAGCCCTCGATGGCAGCAACGGCTTCCGCCTCGATGGCACGGTCGCCGGAGATTTTACCGGCGTCAGCGTGTCCAGCGCGGGTGACGTCAATGGCGATGGTTTCGCCGACATCGTCATCGGCGCCAACGCGGCCAATGGCAGCGCCGGCCAGTCCTATGTGGTGTTCGGCAAGGCCTCGGGCTGGGGTGCGACGCTGGCGCTCTCCGGCCTGAATGGCAGCAACGGTTTCCGCCTGGACGGCGTGAGCAGCGCGGACAACGCCGGCTTCAGCGTGGCTGGTGCGGGCGATGTCAACGGCGATGGCTATGGTGACCTGATCCTGGGGGCGGCGGGCGCCAACAGCGGTGACGGCCGGTCCTATGTGGTGTTCGGCAAGGCGTCCGGCTGGGGTGCCACGCTGTCGCTGTCCGACCTCAATGGCAGCAACGGCTTCCGCCTCGATGGCGAGACCGGCGGCAATACAGGAGTCAGCGTCGCCGCGGCCGGCGATGTGAATGGAGATGGCTTCGCCGATCTGCTCATCGGCGCGTCTCTGGCCAATGGCGAGGCGGGCGCCTCCTACCTCGTCCTTGGCAAGGCGAGTGGCTGGAACAGCACGCTGGCGCTCAGCGGTCTCGACGGCAGCAGCGGCATTCGACTGGATGGCGTGGGGCGCGAGAGTGGCGCCAGCGTGGCCAGCGCGGGCGATATGGACGGCGATGGCTTCGCAGACCTGATCATCGGCGAGCCGGGCGCGGATACGTCACGCGGCTACAGCCATGTCTATTTCAGCCCCGACACGGGTGCGGCCACCTATCGCGGCAGCACGCTGGCCGACACGCTGCGCGGCACGCCGGATGCGGACATCATGCGCGGCTTCGCAGGCGCCGACCGGCTGCTGGGCCGCGATGGCGACGACACGATCGATGGCGGCGCGGGCAATGACGTGATCGATGGCGGCGCGGGGGCTGATACCGCCAGCTACGCCTCGGCCGGCGCGGCCGTCGTCATGGGGTTGCTGGCGCAGGGCGGCGGCTACAACAGCCTGGCCGCGGGCACCGATACGCTGCGCAACATCGAGAACCTGGAAGGCAGCGCCTTCGCCGACATCCTGGGCGGTGACCTTGGCGCCAACACGCTCTGGGGCGGTGATGGCGATGATGCGCTGTTCGCCTGGGGCGGCAATGACCTGCTGGATGGCGGGCGCGGCAATGACGTGCTGTACGGCAGCGCCAGCGGCGCGGACCGCCTGGCCGGCGGCCTTGGGCACAACACCTATCAGATCAACGCCGCCGGCACCTTGCTGGCGGTGACCGGGACCGACGCCGCCTTCGTGACCGTCGATGGCTGGGCCGCGACCGCGGGGCTGGTCGCGATCTACCTGGTGGGTGGCGCCAGCCAGGTCGAGGGCAGTGCCGGCGCGGATGTGCTGGTGGCCAAT
>JAAFHD010000144.1 GCA_013298245.1 Alphaproteobacteria bacterium | reverse complement strand
TTTTCGGAGGCGCTGCGCGTGTCCACTTTGCTTGAAAATGTTCTACCGCGCCCGCAATCCGGCATCCGTCACACTGATCTCGCTGGCCGCGCAGATATTGACGCGGCGCAGCTCCGCCGCGCGGCCACTCACCCAGACCACGCGAAAATCATAATCGCCGGCATTGGCGGCCGCGTAGTTCACGTGCCGGCCCGGTGGCAGGACGCTGGCACCCAACTGGTCCGCGCCCCAGTTCGACTGGCTGGAATGGCTGAAGAACAGCTGCGCGACGGTCTGCGACGAATAATTGGTGACGCGGAAGCGGGTGTCGCAGGCGCGCGTCGGCGGCTGCTCGACCACGATCATCTGGGGCTGCTGCGGCTGGCATGCTGCCAGGAACAGCGCCGCCAGCGGGGCGATGAGGGCGGTGGAGCGTCGCATCATGGTCGGAACCTTGTCGTTGGGGATCAGGCAGCGTTGCCGGGTTGACGATATCCGCGTCACACCCGCTGCAATGTGCCGTGACGCACATTCCGCGCGCGAGGCACCGTCCCGATCCTGCCCGCGCGCCACTGCAAGCTGACGGCATGATCGGCGGGCGGCGCTGCTGGCCGCTATGCCCAGTGCAGCGCCAGATCCTGCGGGTATTCCACGCGCATGAAGCACAACCCCTCGGGCGGCGCGGTCTCTCCGGCCAGGCGGCGTTCGCGCGCATCCAGCACCGCGCGCGGCCAGGTGACGGGGCGCTGCCCACGCCCCACCGGCACCAGCGTGCCGACCAGATTGCGCACCTGGTGGTGCAGGAAGGACCGCGCTTCCGCCTCGATGATGATGCGCTCCCCATCGCGCGACACATCCAGCCGTTCCAGCGTGCGAACCGCGGATTTCGCCTGGCAGGATGTGGCGCGAAACGCGGAAAAATCATGGTGCCCCAACAGCGATTGCGCCGCCGTCTGCATCGCCGCCGCATCCATCGCGTGCGGGATGTGCCACACCTGCCCGGCCGCCAGCGCGGGCCGCGCGGAGCGGTTCAGAATCACATAGCGATACGCGCGCCGGATGGCGGAAAACCGCGCCGACCAACCCTCAGGTGCCAGCGCCACCGCGCGCACCACACAAGGTGCCGGTCGCAGATGAAAATTCAGCGCCAGCCGCAACCTGTCGGGCGCGATGTCGCGCGCCAGATGCAGCTCCGCCACCTGGCCTTCGGCATGCACGCCAGCATCGGTGCGACCGGCGGCGATGGTGGTGGCGGGCGCGCCGTGGTTCAGCTTCGCGGCCGCTTCCTCCAGTGCCTGCTGCACCGAGAACATCGCCGGCTGTCGCTGCCAACCATGGAAGGCGGCGCCATCATATTCCAGCAGCAGCGCGTAGCGGGTCATGGCGCACGTCCGATCCCGCCGCTCGCGGCGGGTTGCTCGGCCGGCACAGCAAGCTGCGGCGGCAGCGCAAAGCCGCGCAGCATATCCGCCATCGGCATCGCGCTGCGGCCGGGGCGCTGCGCGCGCAACAGCCGCAACGCGCCATCGCCGCACGCTACCAGGTCGGGCGCCAGCAGCGTGCCCGCTGCGCCCTGCCCCGCTTCGGCGCGCGCGTCGTGCACACGGATCTGTTCGTCACCAACCGCGAAATACGCGCCGGGCCAGGGCGTCATCGCACGCACGCGGCGTTCCAGAGCGGCAGCAGTTTCGCGCCAATCCAGCGCGCCATCCGCCTTGGTCAGCTTCGCCGCATAGGTCACGCCATCCGCCGGCTGCGGCAGGGCCGCGGGCTGTTCGGCCAACGCACGCAGCACCAACCGCGCGCCCATCGCCGACAGCGCATCATGCAGTTCTGGCGTGGTGATGCGCGGGTGCAGCGGCATGGCTTCGGCCAGCAGCATGGGGCCGGTGTCCAGCCCCTCCTCCATGCGCATGATGGTGATGCCCGATTGCGCATCCCCATGCAGCACGGCCGCGTGAATCGGCGCCGCCCCACGCCAGCGCGGCAGCAGCGATGCGTGGATGTTCAGGCACCCCAGGCGCGGCGCATCCAGCATCGCAGGCGGCAGGATCAACCCATAGGCCGCGACCACCGCGACATCCGCGCGCAACGCGGCAAAGGCTTCGTGTTCCGCCGCATCACGCTTCACCCGCGCCGGCGTGCGCACCGCCAGGCCCAGCTCCAGCGCCACCCGATGCACGGGGCAAGGTGTCTCCCGCTGGCCGCGCCCGGCGGGCTTGGGCGGCTGCGCATAGACCGCCACGACATCATGCGCTGCCGCCAGCGCACGCAGTGCGGGCACAGAGAATTCAGGGCTGCCCATGAAGATGACGCGCATGCGCGGCACTTCGCCTATTCGCCGATGTTGAACAAGGTCCCACGCACCCGCGCGCGGCGGAACTGCCACATGAACAACAGCGCCGCCGCGCCGATCCACACCGCGTTCAGCACGAAGGCCGCCGCCATGTGCCCCACCGCGAAACGCTGTTCCACCAATGCCGCGCGCATGCCCTCAAACACATGCGCCGCCGGTGTGGCCAGCGCGATCACCTGCATCCAACCCGGCAGCACATTGACCGGATAGAACACCGCAGCGAAGGGCATCAGCGCGAAGACAACCGACCACGCCAGCGCCTCCGCCCCCGCGCCATAGCGCAGCAGCATCGCCGTGATGCCGAGTGCCAGCGCCCATCCCATCATCAACAGCGCGGCGGCAAAACCCACCAGCGCCGGCCCGATCGTCAACACATCGAAGGCATAGAGCACCCATGCCAGCACCATCGCCGGCACCACGCCGACCGCGGTGCGGATCAGGCTCATGACCATCAGTGCCGCGACCAATTCCTGCGGCCGCAGTGGCGACACCAGCAGGTGCCCCAGGTTGCGTGACCAGATCTCCTCCAGGAAGGAGAGCGAGAAACCCATCTGGCTGCGCAGCACCGTCTCCCACAGCAGCACGCCGCCCAGCAGCACGCCGGCGGCGAAGACCGGCGCATCGCTGTATCGGGACAAATAGGTGTTCATGAAGCCCCACAGCATCATCTGCAGCGTGGGCCAATACGCCAGCTCCAGCACGCGCGGCCATGACCGGCGGAACAGCGTCAAATGCCGATAGCATACGCCCCAGATGCGACGCAGCGCGGGGTTCATGCGGCCGTCCCGCGCGCGATATCCAGGAACACCTGCTCAAGATCGCCGCGCCCATAGCGCGCGACCAGTTCCGCCGGCGCCCCCTGGTCCACCAGGCGGCCTTGCTTGAGCATCAGCACATGGCCGCACAGCCGCTCCACCTCCGCCATGTTGTGGCTCGCGAGCAGGATCGCGGCACCATGGGCGGCACGATATTCCTCCAGCCGCGTGCGCACCCAATCGGCGGTGTCGGGGTCCAGGCTCGCGGTCGGTTCATCCAGCAGCAGCAGATCGGGGTGGTTGATCAGCGCCTTGGCCAGCACCGCGCGGGTCTTCTGCCCGGCGGATAATTCGCCCGCAGGCCGATCCAGGAATTCGCCCAACTGCATCTGTTCCGACAATTCGCTGATGCGTTTTTCCAGCCGCGGCACGCCATACAAATGCCCGTAGACACGCAGGTTTTCGCGCACCGAAATCCGCGCCGGCAGCGCGATATAGGGCGATGAAAAATTCATCCGCGCCAGGGCCGCGAACCGGTCACGCGCCATGTCATGGCCGAGTGCGATGATGCGCTCGCGCGTGGGCATCAATATGCCCAGCAGCATGGCGATGGTCGTGGTCTTGCCCGCGCCATTGCCGCCCAGCAGCCCCCATGTGGCGCCGCGCGGCAGGTCGAAATCCAGGCCATCCACCGCCGCCGGGCGATCGGGTGCGTAGGACTTGCCCAAGCCCTCGACCAGCAGCGCACTCATGCCAAGGCTCGCCCTCGGCCGGCGCTGGCATGCGTGTGTGTGCCCTCAAGCGCCGGACTGCCCGCGGCGCCCGTTCGCGCAGTTGCCCAGGCGAACATAGATGGTCCTGGTATCACCCGAGCATATGGCCGAAGCGCGCCGCCTTGGTCGCCAGATACCCGTCATTCACGCCATTGCCATCGAAGCTGTGCACCTCGCGCCCCACCACCTCGATGCCGCAGGCCGCCAGCGAAGACAGCTTGTCCGGGTTGTTCGTCAGCAGCCGCACGCGCGGAATACCCAGTTGGCGCAGCATCTCGGCCGCCACCATGAAGTTGCGCTCATCGGCGCCGTAACCCAGCGCGCGATTGGCATCGAGCGTGTCCAGCCCGGTATCCTGCAAGGCATAGGCGCGCAGCTTGTTGACCAGGCCAATGCCACGCCCTTCCTGCGCCAGATACAGCAGCGCGCCATGGCCATCCTCGGCCATTTTCTTCAGCGCACCGCGCAGCTGCGGGCCGCAATCGCAGCGCAGTGACCCCAACAGGTCACCAGTGAAACACTCGGAATGCGCGCGCGCCAAAGGTGCGCCACCCTCGGCCGCAAAGCGCTCCGGCTCGCCCACCAGAATGGCCAGGTGTTCGATGCCGCCATCGGCCGCGCGGAAGGCGATGATGCGCGCTTGCGGCACATCTTCCAGCGGCACGCGTGCCTCGGCCACCGGGTGCAGCGACAGCGCCGCATTGGGCGGATAGGCCAGGACATCCGCGACCGACACCTCCGCCAGTGCGCCTGCATCACGCGCGGGGGCTGCGACCAGTGCGGGCAACAACCGCCCGATCTTCGCCAGCAGCAACGCCGCGGCACCCAGTGCAGGCACCGGCGCACGCTCGGGCTGTTCGGGCAGCAGCAGCTCGATCACGCCGTCGGCCAGCATGCGCAGGCGCTCGGGCGCCAGCAGCGCATCCGGCAGGCGCAGCGCCGCCACACCTTCTTCCGGCGCGCTCAGCGGCACGGGGCGCGACAGCACGGCCGCCGCGCGCACGGGTGCCAGCAGCAGCACCGGCGGCGCCAGCGCCAGGCCCGCGAATTCCCGCAGGCTGTCGGTGCCGACGGTTTCCGCCGCCGCCACCAGCAGCGCACCGTCCGTGCCGCGCAGCAGCACCGGCGTGCCGCGCCGCAATTCCGATACCGCGCGGTGCACGGCGCGCATCGCCAGCCGCTCGGCCGAGGGTGCGGCGTTCTCCAGGGGCGAATGACCAAGTGGCATCATTGTGTTCTGCGTTCCATCGTTGGGCTTCTTTGCGCGCGGAATGTGGCGGGCTGCGGGCACACCCCAGGTGGGGTGCGTTGACGATCCGTCCATACTCCGATCACGGATACGCGTGATGGGCGATTTTGGATGCAAAACCCCTTGCCTTGCCCGATGCTATAGGTGCTATGTCCGTGAGCGAAGGAACTAGTCCGTGAGCACAACGCAATCGACCCCCGTTCCAACCCGCCGCCCGAGAGGAGAGCCCATGCCTTCAGCGCGCCCCATCCTGATCGTCGAAGATGACATGACCGTGCGTGAGACCCTGCTGGACCAGCTGGGCCTCGATGGTGAATTCGCCCCCGAAGGTGCCGTCAGCGCCGCCGACGCCGATCGCCTGCTGGAACGCGAAGGTACGCGCTTCGACGCCATCCTGCTGGATATCGGCCTGCCCGACGCGGATGGCCGCGAATACTGCGCCAAACTGCGGGAATCCGGCATCGCCGTGCCCATCATCATGCTGACCGGACAGGGTGCCGAACAGGATGTCGTGCGCGGCCTTGATTCCGGCGCGAATGACTATATCCCGAAGCCTTTCCGGCTGAATGAACTGCTCGCACGTCTGCGTGCGCAGATGCGCGTCTTCGACAGCAGCGAACACGCGGTCTTCACCATCGGGCCCTATGAATTCCGCCCCGCCATGAAGCAGTTGATCGAGGTCGATCGCGGCAGGAAAATCCGCCTAACCGAAAAAGAAGCCGCGATCTTGAAGTTTCTGTATCGCGCCGGCGGCGCCCCCGTGCCGCGCCAGACCTTGCTGAACGAAGTCTGGGGCTACAACGCCGCCGTCACCACGCACACGCTGGAAACGCATGTCTACCGGCTGCGCCAGAAGATCGAGCCCGACCCGGCCGATACCCGCCTGCTGGTGACCGAACCTGGTGGCTACAGGCTGGCCGCACTCGGCCGCTGAGGGCGCCGGAACAACCCCTTCACCCGGCTGCGCACCGTCTCGAACACGACGTACAACATCGGGATCATGAAGATCCCGATGACCGCCGCGGCGATCATCCCGCCAAACACCGGCAAGCCCACCGCCTGGCGTGACAATGCGGCCGCACCTTCGGCGATCACCAGCGGCACCAGCCCCAGAATGAACGCGATCGACGTCATCATCACCGCGCGGAACCGCATGCGCGCACCGGCCACCGCGGCCTCACGCACGGGCATCCCTTCTTCCCGCCGTTCCTTGGCGAATTCCACGATCAAGATGCCGTTTTTCGCGGCCAGCGCGATCAACACCACCAGCCCGATCTGCGCATAAACATCCAGCGATTTGCCCGCGAGCATCACCGCCACAAACGCCCCCAAAACCCCCACCGCCACCGACATCAACACCGGTATCGGGATGGTCCAGCTTTCATACAGCGCCACCAGGAACAGATAGGCAAACACCAGCGCCAGCACGATCAGAATGCCGGTCTGCCCCGCCGCCTGTTTTTCCTGATACGCCGTGCCGGTCCATTCAAACCCATAGCCCTGCGGCAGCACGCGCGCGGAGATTTCCTCCATCGCCGTCAACGCCCCGCCCGATGCCGTGCCAGGTGCGGGCGAGCCATTCATCAACACGCTGCGCACATTGTTGTAGCGGCTGATCGTCTGCGGCCCCAGCACCACGCGCACATCGGCAAACGCGCGCAACGGCACCATCTGCCCGCGCTGGTTGCGAACCTGGATGCGCCATATGTCCGAGATCTCATCGCGATCCGCGGCTTCCGCCTGCACATTCACCTGCCAGGTGCGCCCGAACAGGTTGAAGTCGTTCACGTAGAAGCCGCCCAGCGTCGCCTGCAACGCCGTGAAAATATCAGACACGCGCACACCCAAGGCCTGCGCCTTGTCGCGATCAATATCCAGGAACAGCGACGGCGTGGTCGGGCTGAACGTCGTGAACACCGCGCGCAGCCTGGGGTCCTGGTTGGCGGCCACCATCAGGCCGAAAGCGGCGGCACCCATCTCCACCGGGTCGCGCCCCTCATAATCCTGCAACTGGTAGTCAAAGCCACCACCCGTCCCAAGCCCGATGATCGGCGGAATATTGAACGCAAACACATTCGCCGTGCGAATGCCCTGCCCCGCGCCAAACACCTGGCCAATGGCGGCAAACACACTGTCCTGCACGCGCGTGCGTTCCGCGAACGGCTTCATGCGCGCGACCAGGAAGGCGCTGTTGGACTGCGCCCCGCCATCGATCAGCGAAAACCCCACAATCGCCAGCTGCGAATCAATGGCCGGATTGGCCGCCAGGATGCGCTCCACCTGCTCCACCGCAGCCCGCGTGCGCGACACGCTGGCCCCCTGCGGCAACTGCAACTGGACGAAAAACGCGCCCTGGTCTTCCTGCGGCAAGAACCCCTGCGGCGTGCGCTTGGACACTTCGAAAATGCCCCAGCCCACCGCCAGCGTGATGGGGATCGCCAGGATCGCCACCCGCACCAGTTTCCCCACGCCCCAGGCATAGCCATCGCGCGCGCGGTCAATGCCCGCCAGCATCCATTTGATCGGCCCACGCCGTGGCCCGGAATGCCGCAGCACCAGCGCGCACAAGGCTGGCGACAAGGTCAGCGCATTGACCGCCGAAATCAGCATGGCCACGGAAATCGTCACCGCGAATTCGCGGAACAACACCCCCGCCACGCCGGGGATGAACGCCACCGGCACGAACACCGACAGCAACACCAGCGTGATCGCGATGATCGGCCCGGTGATTTCCGCCATGGCGCGTTTGGTCGCATCCGCCGGCGAAAGCTCCGGGTTTTCCTCCATCACGCGCTCGACATTTTCCACCACCACGATCGCGTCATCCACGACGATGCCGATGGCCAGCACCATCGCCAACAAACTGATGGTGTTGGCCGTGAATCCAATCGCCAGCATCACCGCAAAAGTGCCGATCAACGACACCGGCACCGCAATCGCCGGGATCAACGTCGCGCGCACCGAGCCCAGAAAAATGAACACCACCAGCACCACCAGCACGAAGGCTTCCAGCACTGTCTTCAGCACCTCCTTCATGGTGTCCGACACGAAGGTCGAGGTGTCATAGAACACCCGATAATCCACGCCGCTCGGGAAGCGCGACTTCAATTCATCCATCGCCACACCCACCGCGCGCGCGACATTCACCGCATTGGCCCCGGGCGAGAGATAGATGCCCATCGTCACCGCCGGCTGCCCATTCAGGCGGCTCTCGGTGTCCTCATTCGCCGCCCCCAATTCGATGCGCGCCACATCGCGCACGCGCAGCGTGGAGCCATCCGCATTGGCGCGAATCACGATCTCGCCAAACTGCTCGGGGCTGGTCAGCCGCCCCTGTGTCTGCATGTTGAACTGGAACTGCTGGTCCGGCCCGATCGGCCGCGCACCAATGCGCCCGACGGCCGCCTG
>JAAFHD010000145.1 GCA_013298245.1 Alphaproteobacteria bacterium | reverse complement strand
GGTGTTGGCGCCGATCGCCAGCGTCAGGCTGTCCAGGCCGGCGGCCAGGTTCACCGTTGCGGTGACCGCCGCGCCGAAGGTGATGGTGTCCAACCCGGCATTGCCGGTGACGGTCTCCACATTGGACAGTGTGAGCGTATTGGCGAAGTTGCCGAGCGTGACACTGTCCGTGCCAGCGCCCAGATTCCAGCTGCCGGCGAGCTGCGCTTCGGTCACGGTGATGACCTCCGCACCGTCACCACCTGTCACCGTCTCCACACCGCCCAGGCTGATGGTGTTGCCACCATTGAGCAGTGTGACGCTGTCAGTGCCAAGGCCAAGGCGGATGGCCGTGCCGGAGAGTGTCGCCGAGAAGGTCAGCGCATCATTGGCCAGGCCGCCGGTGATGGTCTCGACATCGCCGGCCAGTGTCAGCGTGTTGGGGCCGACGGCGGCCAGGATCAGCTGGTCCGTGCCCGCGCCCAGCACGATGGTCGCACCACTGACCGCGGTGCCCAGCGTGATGATATCCGCCGCCGTGCCGCCGGTGATGGTCTCGGTGTTGGACACGGTCAGCGTATTGGCGAAGTTGCCCAGCGTCAGTCCATCCGTCCCAGCGCCGAGGTTGATGGCGGTGCCGGCCAGCGCCTGCGACAGCACTGTCACGGTATCCGCACCCGTGCCGCCGGTGATGGTCTCGATGCCCAATGCGCTGATGGTGTTGGTGCCATTGGCCAGCGTCAGGCTGTCGATGCCGGCAGCGAGGTTCACCACCGCATTGGTGCTGGCGGCGCCGAAGGTGATGTTGTCCGCGCTGGAGTGGCCGGTCACGATTTCCACATTGGACAGCGTGAGCGTATTGGCGAAATTGCCGAAGGTGACGCTGTCGACGCCGGCGCCGAGGTTCCAGCTGCCGCTCAACTGCGCCTCGGTCACGGTGATGAGTTCCGCGCCGTCACCACCCGTCACCGTCTCGACACCGCCCAGGCTGATGGTGTTGCCGCCATTGGCCAGCGTGACGCTGTCGGCGCCAAGGCCAAGGCGCATCACCGTGCCCGCCAGCGAGGCCGAGAAGGTCAGCGCATCGGCCGCCAGGCTGCCGGTGATGGTCTCGATATCCGCACCCAGCGTCAGCGTATTGGCGCCCGCGCCAGACAGGTTCAGCTGGTCCACACCCGCGCCCAGCACGATGGTCGCGCCATTGACGGCCCCGCCCAGGGTCACGACGTCCGCACCCGTGCCGCCGGTGATGGTCTCGGTGTTGGACACGGTCAGCGTATTGGCGAAGTTGCCCAGCGTGACGCTGTCCGTGCCCGCGCCGAGGTTGACCACCGTGCCGAAGCCCGCCGCCGCGGTCAGGGTGATGATGTCAGCGCCGGTGCCGCCCGTGATGGTCTCGACATTGGCGATGGACAGCGTGTTGCCGCCAGCCGCCAGCGCCAGCGCATCAATCCCCAAGCCCAGATCCACCGTGCCCGAGGACAGCGCCCCGGTCACCGTCACGATGTCGGCATCGGTGCCGCCCGTCAGGGTGGTGAAGGCGCCGAGGTTGATGATGTTGCGCGAATTACCAAGGGTGACGGTGCCGGACATGAGAAGCCCCTTTTTGCCGAAGCATGCGGTTGGGAGGCTTTCTGCCAGGGTGCGCGCCGAGGGGCGTCTGGCGCGACTATGCGGGGTGAAGCTTACGCAAAGATGAATCGCGGCGAAGAAATTCGCCGGCGCGCATGCGGCACCTACCCGAAGGTGACCCGCGCCTGCCCCAAGCCCTCATAGGCCACGCGCACATCGCAAGGCCCATCCAGCCAGATTGGCGGTGTCACCGACCCCAGCCACACCACCTGGCCCACGCGCAGCCCGCCAAACACAGCCGCTGCCGGCGACCCCGCCAGCCAGGCCAGCGCCTGCATGGGATGGCCCAGCAAATCCCGCCCATGGCCGGCCCCGCGTGAGGCACCATCAATCCAGATTTCGCCGCGCGTCGCACCCAGGTCCACCGCGTGCCAATCCCCCGCCGCGGCCAGCACGCCGGATGCGTGGAAAACCTGGTCCGCGATCAGCGTCGGCGTGCCGAGTTCAGCGAGGTCGCCATAGCGCTTTTCCACGATCTCGATCGCCGCCATCACATCGGCCACGGCGGCCCGCGCAGCTTCCGGCGTACAAGGGCCAGCGGGCAAATCACGGCCCAGGCGCACGGCGATTTCGCACTCCACGCCGGGTGCGTGGAAATCCGCGAAGCGCACCACAAGCGGCGAGGCGTTGATCGAAGTGCTGGGCACAAACCCAGCAGCCGGGCCGGTCAGCCCCAGATAATCCTGCATCTGTTTCGTGGTGGCGCCGATCTTGAAGCCGGCCGGCGGCAACGCGCCCAACGCGGCCGCCACCTCCCGCTGCAAGGCATAGCCGGCGGCGATATCGCGCGGCGCATCCGCCATCGGTGCCAGCACGGTCTTGCCCCGGCGCGCGGCCAGGATGGCGTCCACGCCCATCATTCCCTCCCGAGTTCGTACAGCGCGCAGGCCGCGGCCGCGGAGACGTTCAAACTGTCCATCTCCGGCTTGATCGGCAGGCGGCAGATTTCATCGCAATGCTCGCGCGTCAGGCGGCGCATGCCATCGCCCTCCGCACCCAGCACCAGTGCCGTGCGGCGCGCGCCCAAACCGGCACCCGCCAGCGTGGTGCGCGCATCGCCATCCAGCCCCACGACCCACAGGTTCTCGCGCTTCAATTCATCGATCGCGCGCGAGAGGTTCACCACGCGGATCAACGGCACGATCTCCAGCGCCCCCGATGCGGCGCGGGCCAAGGCCCCCGTCTCGGGCGGCGCATGCCGGTCCTGCATGATGACGGCCGCCACACCAAAGGCCGCCGCACTGCGCAGGATGGCGCCGACATTGCGCGGGTCCGTCACCTGGTCCAGCACCAGCACGGGGCCGGGGCGCTTCAGCGCATCGGTGATGGCCGGCGATTCCAGCGGTTCGGCCAGCAGCGCGCAGCCCTGGTGCACGGAATCTTCCGGCAGAAAGGCGAAATGCGCGCGATCGACGCGCTCGGGCACCACGGGCCAGGGCTGCGGCACGCGCTTGCCCAGTTCCACATAGGTATCCTGCGTCAGCAGCAGGCGGCGCAATTGCCGCGCGGGGTTCGCCAGTGCGGCCGCCACCGGGTGCAGGCCATGAATCCACAGCATGCCGTTGGGCGTGACCTCGGCGGCATGCCCGGCGCGGGGCGGGGCAGGGGCCGGGCGGGGGCTGGGCGAGAAATCGGTGCGTCGCGGGGGTGCGCGTTCCTTGCGCGCGGCGGGCGGATAATCGCCGCGTGGTGGCGGTGCGTGGTCGCCCGCAGGTGCCGCCGGACGCTCGGCGCGTGGCGCGACTGGCCGTTCACCGCGCGGCGCCGCGAAGCGCTCGCCCCGAGGTGTTGCTGTGCGTTCACCGCGTGGCGCCGGCGCATTCTCACCGCGCGGCGCCGCGAAGCGCTCGCCCCGAGGTGTTGCTGTGCGTTCACCGCGCGGCGTCGGCGCATTCTCGCCGCGCGGCGCCGCGAAGCGCTCGCCCCGAGGTGCTGCTGTGCGTTCACCGCGTGGCGCTGGCGCATTCTCGCCGCGTGGCGCCGCGAAGCGCTCGCCCCGTGGGGCTGCTGTGCGTTCACCGCGCGGGGCATATGAATTCTCACCGCGCGGCCCAGCCACGCGCTCGCCACGCGGGCCTCCGGCATGCGAGGGGCCGGACGGGCGCTCAGGGCGACGAGCTTGGGGACGATCAGTGCGGTTGTTTTTCACGCCGCCGTTGTGAACCGCCGCGCGCCCCACGTCCATGCTGGACGCCGCCATCCGCGCATGAAACCCTGCCAACAACCAAGGGAGGACCGCATGCAACTGCCCCGCCGCATCTTGCCGGCAAGCTTGGCCGCGCCCGCATTCGCGCAGACCTGGCCCGCCAGGCCCGTGCGCCTCATCATCCCCTACGGCGCCGGCAACCTGGCCGACGGCATCGGCCGCCAATTGGCCGAAGCGCTGGCGGCGCGCTGGGGCCAATCGGTCGTGCCGGAAAACCAGCCAGGCGCCGGCGGGGCGCTGGGTGTCGGGCAACTCGCGCGCGCGGCGGCGGATGGGCACACGCTGGCCTTCATCGCGATGGCCGCCTTGACCATCACGCCGCATCTGTCGCGGGCACCCTATGATCCCAATGTGGATCTCACGCCGCTTGGCGGGGTGTCGGTGTCGTCGGGGTATCTGTCGGTGTATCCGGGCCTTCGCGTGCGGGATTTAGCGGGCTTTGTTGCACTCGCGCGCAGCCGTTCGGCGGCGGGCGATCCGCTGTTCTACTATTCGTCGGGTGCGGGCACCGTGCCGCATCTGAACGTCGAATTGATGGCGCGGCACTACGGCTTCACCGCGCAGCATGTGCCCTATCGCAGCTCGGCGGCGGGCCTCGCGGACCTGGTCGGTGGCCGTGTGCATTTCGCGCTGGACAGCACCTCCGTCAGCCTGCCGATGATCCAGGCCGGGCGCGCGGTCGCGCTGATGACCTCGTCGCGCACACGCATCGCCGCTGCACTGGTGGCCGATCGCGGCTTCACCGGGCGCTTCTCGGCCGGCACCGATCCCTTCCCGCTCTCGCCCAGCGAGATCGCGCGCCGCATGCGCGAGGAACACACCACCCTCGGCCAACTGGTCGCGGCACTCAACCTGCGCGCCGAGTGATGTGGCGCGCCGAACGCCTGCCCGGCAACCCGATCATCCATCCCGGGCTGGACGCCCGGATGGGTGCCAATATCCAAGGGCCGTCGGTGATCCGCCTGCCTGACTGGCTGCCCAACGCGCCCGCCCGCTACGCGATGTATTTCGCCGACCACAAGGGCGACTACATCCGCCTGGCTTTCGCCGACCGGCCCGAAGGCCCGTGGCGCGTCCACACGGCGGGCAGCCTGCAGCTGGCAGACAGCCTATTCCCCACCACGCCACCCGCACCCGGCACACCGGACGGCCCGCGCCTGGACGGCATGGCACCGCCCGGAACACCGGGCATCCCCGACGCGCAGGAAGACGCCAGCACCCCGCACATCGCCTCACCGGACGTGCATGTGGACCACGCCGCGCGCCGGATCGTGATGTATGTCCACGGCCTGGCCGCCTGGCGCTCGCAGAAGACGCGCGCCGCGATCTCGACCGACGGCGTGCATTTCACCGCGCGGCCCGAACTCTTCGGCCCCTCCTATTTCCGCGTCTTCCGCCATGGCGGCTGGCACTATGCGCTGGCGATGCCGGGCATCATCTTCCGCTCCGCCGATGGGCTGTCGGGCTTTGCGCGCGGCCCCACGCTGTTCGGCCCCACGCAACGCCATACGGCGGTGCTGGTGCGTGGCGATGTGGCGCATATCTTCTGGACGCGCGTGGGTGATACGCCCGAACGCATCCTGCATTCCACCGTCGATCTGCGCGCCGATTGGCAGGATTGGCGCGCCGAGGGCGAAGCCGAAATCCTGCGCCCCGCGCAGCCTTGGGAAGGCGCGCGCGAACCGCTCGAACGTTCCTGGCGCGGCGCCATCAACCGCCCCGTCAACCAGCTGCGCGACCCTTGCATCCTGGACGATGAAGGCCGCGTCTTCCTGTTCTACGCGGTGGCGGGGGAAGCGGGCATCGCGGTGGCCGAATTGCACCCCGTGTGAAGCCCGCGCTGGCGCGCCTGATCGCGGGCCAGGTGCTCGTGCTGTCGGTGTGGTTCTCCGCGGCCGCGGTGCTGCCGGGGCTGGCGGCGGCGGCAGGCGTGGCACCCGGCGCGCTGGCGGGGCTGACCACCGCGACGCAGCTGGGCTTCGTGCTCGGCGCGCTGGCGCTGGCGGTGAGCGGCCTGCCGGACCGGCTGGACCCGCGCCGGGTCTTCGCCGCCGCATCCATGCTGGCGGCCTGTGCCAATGCCGCGCTGCTGGCGCTGCCGCCCGATGGCTGGGCGGCCATCGCATCGCGCTTCGTGGTGGGTGCAGCGCTGGCCGGCGCCTACCCCGTGGGGATGAAGATCGCGGTCGGGTGGTCGGTGGCGCGGCGCGGGTTGATCGTCGGCGCGCTGGTGGGCGCGCTGACATTGGGCAGCGCCGCACCGCACGCGGTCGCGTTGTTCGGGGGCGCCGATGCGCGGCTGGTGGTGCTGGGCACATCGGCCGCGGCAGTTCTGGGTGCGGCGCTTGTGCTGGGTGCCGCACTCGGCCCGCACCACGCGCGTGCCGCTGGCTTCCGCCCGCGCGCGGCATTGCTGGCCTGGCGGGTGCCCGGCATCCGCTGGGCGTACCTTGGGTATTTCGGGCACATGTGGGAGCTCTATGCCTTCTGGGCCTGGGTTGGCGTGATCGCGGCCGCCGGTGGTGCTGCGGGTTCGCTGGTCGCCGCACTGGCGATTGCGCTGGGCGGCCTGGGCTGTGTGCCGGCCGGCTGGTTGGCCGACCGCTTCGGCAAGGCCCGCATCGCCGAGGCCGCGATGTGGGCCAGCGCCGCCGCCGGCCTTTTCGCGGCCTTCGTGTTTGGCGCAGCACCCTGGCTGCTGGCGCTGGCGCTGATCCTGTGGGGCATCGCCATCATCCCCGACAGCGCGCAGTTTTCGGCATTGGTCGCCGATGCAGCGCCGGCCGAATACGCCGGCAGCCTGATGGCCTTGCAGACCGCGCTGGGCTTCGCGCTGTCGGCGGTGACGGTACAGGCGCTGCCTTGGGCCGCCGCGCTGTGGGGCTGGCCGGTGGCGCTGGCTGCGCTCGCCATCGGGCCGGTCTGCGGCGCGATGGCGATGCGCAGGCTGTAGCGTCAGCCCATCTTCGCCAGGCCCTGCGCCAGGTCCGCCTTCAAATCCGACACGTCTTCCAGCCCGATATGGATGCGCGCCATCGGCCCCCCGAAATCGCCGGTGCCGGCCGTGCGCGTGATGAAGCCAGTGGTCGGCAATGCCAGCGATTCAAACCCACCCCAGCTTGCGCCAATGCCGAACAGCTGCAGCGCGTTGATGAAGCGGAACACGTCTTCCTGGCTGTAGTGCTGCTGGAACACCACGCCGAACAGGCTGGTCGCACCAGTGAAATCGCGCTTCCAGATTGCGTGCCCAGGGTGCGAGGGCAGGGCAGGGTGCAGCACCTGCTTCACCTGCGGTTGCGCCGCGAACCATTCGGCCATCTCGATGCCCGATTTTTCCTGGTGCTTCATCCGCACCGACATCGTGCGCAGGCCGCGCAGTGCCAGCCACACATCATCGGGCGAGGCAAACTGCCCCAGCAGCGAACCCGCACCGCGGATGATCTGCCAGTCCTCATCGGTGTTGACGGTGACGCTGCCCAGCAGCACGTCCGAATGCCCGCCGACGTATTTTGTGAGTGCCTGGATCGACACATCCACGCCGTGCAGGAAGGGCTGAAAAATGCGGATGCCCCAGGTGTTGTCCATCAGCACCTTGGCACCACGCGCATGCGCGGCACGCGCAATCGCAGGGATATCCTGCATTTCAAACGTGTGGGAACCCGGGCTTTCGGTATAGACCACCTTGGTGTTCGGGCGGATCAGCGCGGCCATGCCGGCCTCATCCACACAGGGGTCGTAGAAGGTCGTCTCGATCCCCCAGCCTGCCATCATGGTGTTGGCGATGTTGCGCGCGGGGCCATAGACGCTGTCGGGCATCAGGCAGTGATCGCCGGCTTTCAGATAGGCCAGCAGCGGCACCACCACGGCGGCCAGGCCGGTGCCGACAATCATCGCGCGCTTGCCGCCCTCGACCTCCGCGATCGCGTCTTCGAAGGCGTAATGCGTTGGCCCGCCTTGCGTGCCGTAGGTCATGTATTGGTCCATGCGCTTCGCGGCACCGTCGCGCCGCGTTTCGCAATCCGGGAACAGCACCGTGCTGCCGCGATGCACGCCTGGGTTCACGAAGCCATGCACATGCGTGCCGGCGCGGCCCATATGCGACAGGCGGGTTTCGTATTTGTGGCTCATGCTATGGCTTTCGTGGTTTCGGGGCGCGATGCCCATTCGGTCCAGGATCCGTCGTAGATCGCGGGTTCGGGGAAGCCTGCCTGCACCAGGCCGAGGGCGAGCACGCAGGCCGTCACGCCGCTGCCGCAGGAGGTGACAACAGGCCGCGTGCCATCCACGCCGGCGGCGGTGAAAATGGCGCGCAGGGCGTCAGCACTTTTGATGCGTCCATCAGGGCCGGCCATCTCGGAGACGGGCACATTCGCCGCCCCGGGCATATGCCCCGATGGCAGGCCCGCGCGCGGTTCCGACGCGGTGCCGTCAAAGCGGCCCTTGGCGCGGCATCCAGGATCAACGCGCCGCCCTCCGCCACGATGCGCTTCACATCGCCGATGCCGCGCAGCATGCCCGCGCGAAAATCCGGCACGAAGACTGTCGCGCCGGGTGCGGCGGCAGGCCCGCTTTCCGTGGGCCGGCCTTCGCGCACCCAGCCCGGCAACCCGCCATCCAGCACCGCCACCTGGTCATGCCCGAACAGCCGCATCATCCACCAACCCCGCGGGCTGCTGCGCAAACCATGCTGGTCGTAGAA
>JAAFHD010000143.1 GCA_013298245.1 Alphaproteobacteria bacterium | reverse complement strand
ATCGGCGCGGGCTATATCGGCGGCGCCAACCTCACGCTGTCCAACGGCATCAACGGCGTCATCGCCGCCACCCGCGCGGGCCAGGTGCTGACCATCGACACGGTGGGCGCCAACGTGAACAACGGCGTGCTGCGGGCCGATCGTGGTGTGCTGGATGTGCACGCGAACCTCACCGGCACCGGCCGGTTGGAACTGACCAATGGCGGCGCGGTGATCGTGGATCAGGGCACCGACCAGCGGGTCATTTTCGTTGGCAACCAGGCCGAGACGCTGGTGCTGTCGCGGCGCGAGTTGGCGGCCGGTGGCTATGATTTCACGATCACCGACATGGGGGCGGGTGACAAGATCAGGCTGGATGGCATCACCGCCAATTCGGGTGGCGAATACGCCTATACCTTTACGCCCGATGCGATGGGCGTGACGCTGTCCACGCCGCATTTCCAGGGCAATGGCGCCAGCTACAATATCCGCCTGCAGGGCAGCTATTCCTTCGGCCAGATCATGCTGACCAGCGGGCTGGAAGGCTATCTGGGCTATGGCACGGATGGCTATCTGAGCTTCGTGCGCGCCGTGACAAAGGATGGCACGGCGGGCGATGACCTGCTGCTGGCGGTGCCGGCGGGCGAGCGTCTGATTGGCTTCGCGGGCGCTGACACGCTGGTCGGCGGTGCGGGCCTGGACTTCATGGATGGCGGTGCTGGCGATGATGTCTATGTGGTGGACACGCTCGGCGACAAGGTCTGGGAGGCGCCGACATCGGGCTTCGACATCGTCTACACCAGCGTCCATTTCACGCTGACCGCGGGCATGCAGATCGAGGCGCTGTGCGCGACCGACCCTGCCGCCACCACCGCCCTCAACCTGACGGGCAATGAGCTCTACAACATCATCCGCGGCAATGCCGGCGCCAATTCCCTGGTGGGTGGTGCGGGCGATGACGCGCTGGTCGGCGGCGATGGCAATGACACGCTGCTGGGCGAGGAGGATACTGACCAGCTCTTCGGCGGCAACGGCAATGACTCGCTGAATGGCGGTGCTGGCGATGACCTGCTGGATGGTGGCCTCGGCAATGACACCATGTCGGGTGGGGTCGGCAATGACCAGTATCTGGTGGCGGATGCGCTGGATGTGGTGAACGAATCCGCAACTGAGGGGATCGATACCGTCTGGGTGTCCGGCGATGGCTGGACGGCCAGCAGCAACATCGAAGTTGTGCGTCTCTATGGCGCCGGCGCGCTGGTGAATGGCAGTGCCGACGCGGATACGATCGTCGCCAATGCGGGCCTGGCCTCGCGCGTGCTGGGCGGCTTCGGCGATGACGCGCTGTGGGGCAGCGGCTTGGCCAGCACGCTGGAGGGTGGTGCCGGCGATGATGTGATCCGCGGCTCGGCCGGCCCCGCGCGCATGCTGGGCGGCACCGGCCATGACCAGTTCGTCGTCGGCCATTTGGACGCCGTCGTGATTGAACTGGCCGATGAGGGCATCGACACCGCCTGGGTCGCGGTGAATGGCTGGACCAACTTCATGCATGTGGAGATCGCGCGGCTTGGCGCCGCCGGTGCCGTGCTGCTGCATGGCAGCGAGGGGCACGAAAACCTGGTCGCGAACCAGGGCGCGGCCAGCACGCTGTTCGGCCGTGGCGGCCATGATGGGCTGTGGGGCAGTGCCTTTGCCGATACGCTGGATGGCGGCGCGGGCGATGACATCATCCGCGGCCAGGGCGGTGCCGACAGCATGGTGGGCGGCGATGGCAATGACCAATATGTCGTGTTCCACGCGGCCGCCACCATCACCGAGGCGGCCAATGAAGGCTCCGACATCGTGTATTTCGCCGGCAGCGGCACCTTCTCGATCGGGCTGCACGTCGAGGAGGCGCGGCTGGTCGCGGATGGCACCGGGCTGATCGGCAATGGGTCGAATAATCTGCTGGTGGGCAACAGCTCCAACCTGGCCAGCCTGCTGGATGCGGCGGGCGGCAATGACGTGGTGTTCGGCACCACCGCGGCTGATACCCTGATCGGCGGCGCTGGCGATGACACGCTCTACAGCCAGGGTGGCGCGGACCGTTTTGTCTATGGCGCCGGTGGCTGGGGCACGGACCTGATCGGCGGTTTTTCAGCCGGCGCCAAGCTGCGCTTTTTGGCCGAAAGCGGTGTGACGGCTTTTGCGCAGCTCGGCCTCAACATCGCCGGCGGCAACACCCAGGTGAACCACGCCAATGGCGTCATTCTGGTGTTCGGCGCCGCGTTGACCGAGTCGGATTTCCTGTTCGGCTGATCCGCCTTCAGTACACCGCCCGCCCGCCCGAGCAATCGAACACCGCGCCGGTCGAGAAGCTGCACGCGTCGGATGCCAGCCAGGCGGCCATCTCCGCCACCTCTTCCGGCAGGCCGAAGCGGCCCATGGGGATTTTGGATTTCATCCAGGCGATCTGCTCCGCGGTCATCTGCTGGAAGAGTTCTGTCTCGACCGCGGCGGGGGTGATGCAGTTGACGCGGATGCCCGTGGTCGCGGTTTCCTTGCCGATGGATTTGGTCAGCCCGATCACGCCGGCTTTGGCGGCGGAATAGGCGACGGCGTTGGGGTTGCCCTCCTTGCCGGCGATGGACGCGATGTTGACGATGCGGCCCCAGTTGCGCGCGCGCATGCCCGGCAGCACGGCGCGATTGCACAGGAAGACGCCGGTGAGGTCGATATCGATGACGCGCCGCCAGGCGTCGATCGGGTAGTCCTCGGCCAGGTGGTTGGGGCCGGTGATGCCGGCATTCGCCACCATGATGCCGATGGGGCCGAGCGCGGCTTCGGTCGCGGCCAGCGCGGCGGCGATGCTGTCGGGCTGCGTCACGTCGCAATGCGCGTGGTGGGCGGTGGGCTCGCGCGGCGTGTCCAGATCCCAGATGGAAACGCGAATGCCATCGCGCGCGAGGCGCCGCGCGATCGCCGCGCCAAGGCCGCGCGCGCCGCCGGTGACGACAGCGTTGCGCGTCATATCGCGGGGCGCCGCGCGCGCTCGCCGCAGGCGCTTTCCACCACGCGGCCGGCGGCCAGCACCAGGCCATCGTGGAAGGCGCGGCCGACCAGCTGCGCGCTGACCGGCAGGCCATCCGCGCCGACGCCGGTGCTGACGGAAAGTGCTGGCCAACCGGTCACGTTGAAGGGGATGGTGAAGTTGGGTCTTTCGAGGCTCGCCCATTTCGGCACGGCCATGATGGGTGGCGCTTCGGCGACGGCGGCTGCGGTCAGCAGCAGTTCGACATCGGCGGCAGCGGCTTCGGTGCGCGCGATCAATTCGCGCCGGCGGCGTTGCGCCTGGACGTAGTCGGCCGCGCTGATGAACGCGCCGAGCGCCAGGCGGTGGCGCAGATATTCGCCGTAGTTTTCGGGGCTCGTGCGCATCCAGTTTTCGTGGATGGCGAAGGATTCCGCGATCAGGATGGTCCAGCCGCAGGCGTTGAATTCGGCGAGCGATGGCAGCGTGACATCGACGATGGTGGCACCCGCATCGCGCAGCGCGTCGGCCGCGCGGGTGATGCCGGCGAGCGTGCCGGGGCTGACCGGATTTTCGCTCTCGTGGAAGTGGCGCACCAGGCCGATGCGCCGGCCGCGCACGCCGCGCGCGGAGGCAGCGCGGAAATCCGGCACGGGTTGCGCGGCACTGCCGGGGTCGGCGCTGTCATGGCCGGCCATGGCTTGCAGCACGATGGCGCAATCTTCCACGGTCCAGGCGAGCGGGCCGGCATGATCCAGCGTCTGCGACAGCGGCAGGATGCCGGTGCGCGGGCACAGGCCGTAGGTCGGCTTGATGCCGGCTGTGCCGCAGAGTGCTGCGGGGCCGCGGATGGAACCACCCGTGTCACTGCCGGTGCCGGCCATGATGATGCCGGCGGCGACCGCGGCACCCGTGCCGGAGCTGCTGCCGGAGGTGAAGCGAGACGTGTCCCATGGGTTGCGCGCGGCGGGCCATAGCAGGTCGTGGCTGGGGCCGCCGAAGGCGAATTCGTGTGTCGCCAGCTTGCCGAGGGAGACGACGCCGGCGCCGGCCAGCCAGCGCACGGTGGTCGCGTCTTCGTCGGGGATGAAGTGTTCCAGCTGGCGCGAATGCGCGGTCGTGGGGATGCCGCGCGTGCAGTAGATGTCCTTGTGCGCGAAGGGGATGCCGTCGAGCGGGCCGCGCAGGGCGCCGCGCATCTGGCGCGCTTCGGCGGCGCGCGCGTCATCCAGCGCGGCATCGGGAGTGATGCGGATGAAGGCGTGCAGCGCGGGGTTCAGTGCCTCGGCGCGCGCGAGGGCGGCGCGTGTGAGTTCGACGGGCGAGACGCGTTTCTGCGCGATGGCGGCGGCGGCTTCGGCGATGGTCTGCATCAGCCGCGTTCCGCGCGCATGGTGAAGGCGGGTTCGGCGGCGATGGGGATGGCGGGGGTGCGCAGCGACGCCAGCATGGGGGCCAGCATCACGTAGGCGGCGCGGATATCGGCGGCCTCCGCGGCCGGCAGGGTGATGCCGGCGCGCGCCAACAGCAGGGCCACTTCTTCGATGGTGGGGGGGCTCATCATGCGCTCCGATCAGAAGGCCAAGAGGTTGTCGCGGAACATCGCGGCTGTGTATTCGCGGCGTGCGAGGCCGCGCGCTTGCAAGGCAGGCACCAGGCCATCGACGATTTCGGCGATGACGCGGCGGCTGGTGTCGTTGGTGGTGATCAGGAAGCCATCGCCGCCGACTTCTTCCATCACTTCGGCCATGCGGCGCGCGACGGTGTCGGGCGCGCCGACCAGGTCCACGCTGCCCGGCGTGCCGCGCATCGCCAGCATCGCCTGGCGCAGCGTCTTGTTGCCGGCGACGCGCTTGAAGTCGTCGAGCGATTGCTGGTGGCCGTTGGTGGTGAGGTGCATCGACGCGACGGGCGCATCCAGGTCATAGGCGGCGAAGTCGATGTTGGTGATCTTGCCGAAATGGCCGAGCAGCTGCGGCAGGGATGCTTCGGCGCGGCGGTAGCGTTGGTCTTGGCGCAGCTGTGCTTCGGCGTCGGTTTCGCCGATGAGGGGCGAGACGAGGAAGAGGACCTTGATGCGATCGGGGTCGCGGCCCTGTTCGGTGGCCAGACGGCGGACGTCATCGCGGTATGCGCGCATGCCGGCGGTGCCCTTCACGGCCGCGACGATGGTGTCCGCGTGGAGCGATGCGAATTGCTTGCCGCGCGGGCTGCCACCGGCCTGCGCGATGACCGGGCGGCCTTGCGGGCAGGGGCCGGAATTGAGTGGGCCGCGCGTCTTGAACCATTGGCCGTCGATGGGGGCCGGGCGCACCTTGGTGTGGTCCACCAGCATACCCGTGGCTGTGTCGGCGACGATGGCGTCGGGGTCCCAGGAATCCCACAAGCCGTTGACGGCGGCCATGTATTCATCGGCCATGTCGTAGCGCAGATCGTGCTCTGGCATGCCGGGCAGGCCGTAGTTGCGCGCGGCGTAGTCGGAGCTGCCGGTGACCATGTTCCAGCCGATGCGGCCGGCGGAAACCTGGTCGAGTGTGGCGATCAGGCGCGCCAGCAGATAGGGCGGATAGGCGAAGGTGGAGAGCGTGGGGATGATGCCGATGCGGGAGGTTGCCGCGCACATCAGCGTGGCCAGAACGGATGGGTCCTGGCGCGGCGTAGAGAGGCCGTGGTGGAGGTAGAGCTCGCGGCTATTGCCGTAGCTTTCGCCGACATAGGAGCTGTCTTCGATCAGCACATAATCGAAGCGGCCGCGTTCGAGGTGGCGTGCGAGATCGACGAAGAGCTCCGGCTGTCGCCAGTCGCGCCCGATGGCGCCGGTGAAGGGTTCGCCCCAGGCCTGCACGGAGGAGCCCTGGAGGAACCAGCCGAGATGCATCATCATCTCATCACTCGCCTTTGGCGAATGATGAGATGAGCATTTTGTGCCCTCAAGTGCCGGGCGCCGCCTTCGGCGTCTTGGCTCGCCGGACTGCCGGCGGCGCCCATTCGGGCGCTTGTTCGGGTCATCATGCGCGGTTCCTCTTATGGCGCAGGCAGTCAAGCAACCGTGTCGGTGAACTGCAAGGCAGCCAGGCGCGCGTAGAGACCGCCTTGGCGCAGCAATGCCTCGTGATTGCCCATGGCGATGATGGCGCCGCCTTCCATGACGACAATCCGGTCGGCGCCACGGATGGTGGCCAGGCGATGCGCGATGACCAGCGTGGTGCGGCCGTGCGAGAGGCGCGCCAGTGCCTGCTGGACATCCTGTTCGCTCTCGGCGTCGAGCGCGCTGGTGGCTTCGTCCAGCAGCAGGATGGGCGCGTCACGCAGCACGGCGCGCGCGATGGCGATGCGCTGGCGCTGGCCGCCGGAAAGCTTGGCGCCGCGCGGGCCCAAGGGCGTGTCGAAACCTTGTGGAAGGGCGGCGATGAAGCCCGCGGCGGCGGCGGCTTCGGCGGCGGCGCGGAGCGCTGTGTCATCGGCATCGGGGCGGCCGAAGCGGATGTTTTCGGCGACCGTGCCGGAGAAGATCAGTGGTTCCTGCGCGACGAGTGCCATGCGTGCGCGGAGCGCCACCGGGTCAGTCATCCGGATGTCTATACCATCGACCAGCACGCGGCCCTGATCAGGGTCCATGAAGCGCAGCAGCAGCTTCAACACGGTCGTTTTGCCGGCGCCGGAGGGGCCGACCAGTGCCACGCGTTCGCCGGCGCGCAGGGCCAGCGAAAGCTCCGAAATGGCGTTGCGGCCGGCGCGGCCGGGATAGGCGAAGGACACGGCTTCGAAGGCGGCCTCGCCGCGCGGCGGGGGCAGAATCGCGGGTGTTGTGGGCGGCGCGATGGCGGGTGTTTCGGCCAGGATTTCGGCAAGCCTGTCGGCGGCGGCGGCGGCGCGTTGCACCTCGCCCCACACTTCGCTCATCGTCGCCATGCTCTGCGCCATCAGCACGGCGTAGAAGACGAAGGAGGAGAGTTCGCCGGCACTCATGCGCCCGGCCAGAACGTCGCGACCACCGACCCAGAGGCTGAAGGTGATGGCGCCGAAGCCCAGCAGGATGACGGCCAGCACCAGCACCGCGCGCGTGGCGATGCGGCGCAAGGCGGCCTGCACGCTGCGCTCGGCGTCGGCGGCGAAGCGCGCGCGCACGGCGTCTTCCTGGGTGAAGGCCTGCACGGTGGAAATGCCGTTCAGCGCTTCTTCCGCGGTGGCGGAGAGATCGGCCACGCGCTCCTGGGTGGTGCGCGAAAGGCGGCGTTCGCGACGGCCGAACCAGATGAGCGGCACCACCACCAGGGGCACGACCAGCAGCGTGATGGCGGCGAGTTTCACGCTGGTCACCACCAGCAGGATGAAGGCGCCAGCGCCCAGTAGCGCATTGCGCAGCGCCATGGAAATCGCGCTGCCGACCAGCGATTGCAGCAGCGCCACATCGGCCGTCAGGCGCGAGAGAATGTCGCCGGTGCGGGCTGCTTCGAACCAGGCCGGCGGCAGGGAGAGGACGTGGTCGAAGACGGCGCGGCGCAGGTCGGCAGCAACGCGTTCACCAAGCCAGGTGACCAGGAAATAGCGGCAGGCGGTGGCCAGGCCGAAGCCCACCACGAGGGCGAACATCAGGGCGGCCGCGCCATCCAGGCCGCCGGCGCCGAAGCCCTCGTCGATCAAATGGCGCAAGCCCTGCCCCAGGCCCAGCAGGAAGGCGCCGCCCGCGACCAGCGCCAGGCCCGCCAGCGCCGCGCGTCGCCAATGCGGGCGAAGGTAGGGTAAGATCAGCCGAAGCGAGGAGATGGAAGAGGTTTTCACGCCCCATTGTCGCGCCGCGCGCGCAGCCTGGCCAGTTCTTCCGAGAGTGGTGATGCGCCCTGTTGCGCCCAGGGGCCGGCGCTGGGTGTTTCCGTATGCGCCGCGTCCGCCGCGGGTGCTTCGGGCGCGGGCATGGCGGGCGGCGGGACCTCGGCGATGGGGCCGGGATCGCGCCCGCCGGCAAAGCGCACCAGGGCTGCCACGCGATCGGCGATGGGCGGGTGCGTGGACCACAGCGACGGGCCGCGCACGCCCGATGCGCTGTGCAGCAGCATGGCCTGCACTTGTGACGGAAGGCGCGGCATGGCGGATTGGGATTCGATCCGGCGCAGGGCTGCGATCATCGCATCCGCATCGCCGGTGATGGCGACGGCGCCGGCATCGGCCAGGTATTCGCGGTTGCGCGACAGCGCCATGCGCAGCGCCACCGACAGCGTGCCGGCGATGACGATGATCACGATGCCGATGATGATGATGACGATGCCAAGCCCGTTGTTGGACGAGGATGAGCCGCCTCGCCGCGGCCTTGGCAGTGACCAGCCGCCGCCGCCGCCGCCCTCGCCGGTGGGTGCGGCGCTGCCACCGCCGCCGCCGCCAAAACCGAGCGTGATGATGCCGGTGAAGATCGCCGCGATCACCGCGAGGCGCGCATCGCCATTGCGGATATGCACGAGCTCATGTGCCAGCACGGCGGAGAGTTCGCGGTCATCCAGCGCATCGACGAGGCCGCGCGTGACGGTGATGACGCCCTTCTTG
>JAAFHD010000142.1 GCA_013298245.1 Alphaproteobacteria bacterium | reverse complement strand
GGGTGCGCTGCATGCGCGGGCTGAACCAGATGTTGCCAATCTCGATATGCGCGTGGGCGGGGTGGATTTCCATCAGCGTCAGCCAGCCATCGGCGGTGCCGGTGCGGTGGGGGCGCACCGCCCATGCCATGGGGTCGTGCGTTGTGGCGAAGGTGCCGATGAAGCTGCGCATGGCGGCGGCATCGGCGAAGGGGCCGTAGCCGAGATAGGCCCAGCCGGCGGCGGTGGTGTCGGACTGCGCGGCGGTGAAGAGCTCGTCTGCGTGGCGCACATGCAGCGGTTCCAGGTCTACGCTGCGGCCCTTGTGCGGGATGCGCGCGGGGAGGGGGCGGGGTGTGGTGTCCACGCGTGCGCCGACGGGCGGGTTGGTCGTGGGGTCGGGCGTGGGTGGGTGCAGGATCTCCATGCGCGCATGCTGGCGCTGGTCGGCGTGGGGCGCAACTTGCGCGCCCGGCGCGGGCGCCGCATATGGCCGCGCATGAGCCAGACCGCCATGCAGACCATCCCCGCCGCATACTTCGGGGAAACCGTCACCTGGGTGCATCATTGGACCGACCGCCTGTTCAGCTTCCGCTGCACGCGCGACCCGGCGATGCGCTTCGTGGCCGGGCAATTCGCCATGATCGGGCTGATGGTCGAGGGCAAGGCGCTGGTGCGCGCCTATTCCATGGTCTCGCCGCCCTGGGATGAGGCGCTGGAATTCCTGTCGATCAAGGTGCCGGACGGGCCGCTGACGTCGCGGCTGCAGCACATCAAGGTGGGGGATACGGTGCTGATCGGGCGCAAGCCGGTGGGCACGCTGGTGGCGGAAAACCTGCTGCCGGGGCGCAACCTTTGGATGATGTGCACGGGCACGGGCCTGGCGCCCTTCATGTCGCTGATGCGCGACCCGGAGACCTACGACAAGTTCGATCGCGTGATTGTGGCGCATACCGTGCGCCAGGTGGGGGAGCTGGCGTATCGGGAGTATATTTCCGTCGAACTGCCGGGGCACGAATTGCTGGGCGAATTGGCGAGCGAAAAGCTGGTCTATGCGCCGGCCGTGACGCGGGAGGCGTTTCCGACCTTTGGGCGCATCACGGAGCGGATCGAGACGGGGCGGTTGTTTTCGGACACGGGGTTGGAGGCGCTGGACCCGGCGAAGGATCGCGTGATGCTGTGCGGGTCCGAGGATTTCAACGCGGACATGAAGGCGTTGCTGGAAGGGCGCGGGTTTGTGGAGGGGACGAACAACAATCCTGGGAGCTATGCGTTGGAGAAGGCGTTTGTCACGAAGTAGCTCACGCCGCCCGCTGCAACCCCCACCCCGGATTCACCAACGGCGAGTGTGAGCCAAGGCGCACCCGCGCCGCCGCGTATTCCGTGGCCAGGCGCTCCACCAGCATCGCCGTCGGCACGACTTCCTTCACCGCGCCGATCCCCTGCCCGCTGCCCCAGATATCCTTCCAGCGCCGCTTGCGGTCCGAGCTGAAATCCATCGCATTCGCGTTGTATTGACCAAGGTTGGTCACATCCATCCCTGCGGCTTCCAGCGATGGCCGCAGGTAGTTGCCATGCACCCCGGTGATGAGGTTGGTGTAGAGGATATCCTCCGCCCCGTACTGCGTGATCATGCGCTTGTAGTCATCCACCGCGCGCGCTTCCTCGGTCGCGATGAAGGCGCTGCCGATATAGGCGAAATCCGCGCCCATCGCCTCCGCCGCCAAGATGCTGCGGCCATGCGCGATGGCGCCTGACAGCGCGATCGGGCCATCGAACCACTCGCGCGTTTCCTGCAGGAATCCGAAGGGCGACAGCGCGCCCGCATGCCCGCCGGCGCCGGATGCCACCAGCACCAGGCCATCCGCGCCCTTCTCGATCGCCTTGTGCGCGAAGGACTGGTTGATCACGTCATGGATGCCGTAGCCGCCATAGGAATGGATCGCGTCATACACCTCAGGCCGCGCGCCCAGGGAACAGATGATCAGCGGCACTTTGTGCTTGACGACGAGCTTGATGTCCTCCTCCAGCCGGTCGTTGGATTTGTGGACGATCAGGTTGATGGCGTAGGGCGCGCTGGGCCGTTCCGGATGCGCCGCATCATGCGCGGCCAGGCGTTCGTTGATCTCCGCCAGCCATTCATCCAGCTGCTCCAGCGGCCGCGCGTTCAGCGACGGCATGGAGCCGATCACCCCGCTGGTGCATTGCGCCACCACCAGGTCGGGCACGGAAATGATGAACAAGGGCGAGCCGATCACGGGCAGCCGCAGCCGACCCTTCAGCATTTCCAACATCGACATTCTTCGCGTTCCTACCCTGCATAGCCTTCGACAAACGCCACATCTCCGGTGGCTGCGGATTGGCGCAGCGCGATCAGCGGCGCGTATTCGGCACTGTCGTAGAAAGCGCGCAGCTTGGCCATATCCGGGAATTCCAGGATGACGACGCGTGCCAGGCCGGGGCTGCCTTCCACCTCGGTCACCGCGCCGCCGCGCACGCAGTACTTGCCGCCGAAGGCCGCGATCATCGGTGCCACCTTGTCGCGATATTCGCCGAAGCGCGCGGGGTCATGCACCTGCAAATTCGCGATCAGATAGGCGGCCACTACGCGGTTCCTTCGAAGGCGCTGGTTCCGGGAATGGCACCACCACGCAGCGCGCCCGCCGCGGTGCTGCCCCATTGCGCCGCATGCCCCGCGGGCAGCGCGCGCGAATGCGCATGCGCCAGCCACACGCGCAGCAAAACGCGCCGCGCACCGGCCGCCGCATCATCCGCATAAGCGGTGCGGCCGTGATAGGTCACATGCTGGTTCAGCACCTGGATATCGCCCGGCGTAAACGGCGCTTCGATGCACAACGCATCGGCCACCTCCGCCAGCAGATCCAGCGCGGCCACCTGTTCCGTGGTCAGCGCGGGAATGCCCTCACTGCCATGCGCCATCTCCACGTAGGTGCGCGAATACTGGCTGGTGAAGGCGCCATCCGGGCCGCGCGCGAAGACCGCCATGGGGTAGAGCGGATCACCACGCGCGCCTTCCTCATCGGCGGGACGGCGGCGCCAGAAATCGCGGTACAGCACGCCCAACAAATCAGGGCGCAGGCGCGCGATTTCGTCATGGATCGCGATGGTGGAGACCACGCGCGACACGCCACCTGCGATGCCGTTCGACGCGCACATCAACGCCAGCAGATCACATTTGTCGGTATGGAACCGCAGCGGCCCGGTGGAGCGGCTGCGCGCGCGCGCCGTCAACACGCCGCCCTCGGCTGCCATGGCCGCACCCTGTTCGTCCTTCACCTCGGCCAGGATTTCGCCCGTGGTGTTCTGCGGCAGCGGCGTGCCGAGGTTCACGCAGATGCCCCAGAACAATCGCTTCAACTGCGCCGCCGAATACTGCTCCACCGGAATGCCCGACAGCCGCACCACGCCCGCGCCGTTTTCCAACTCGCGCCCCAGCGTGGTCCAGAGCGGTTCCAGCAGCGGAATGTGGAAATGCTGACGGCGCAAAGCCGGCGGATCGCGCTCGCACGCGGCCAGCGCGCCATCCAAAAGTTCCAGCTCATATCCGGTGAAACGGCGCGCCCAGAAACCACGCGCCGAAAGCGCCTCTCCGCGCCAGGCGGTCGGGCCTCCGATCGGGGTCAGCATGCCGTCCATGCGGGCAGCGTCCACCCGGCCCGGGGCCGCGTCAACTACATCCCCAGCGCGCGCTTGTAGAGGTCGAGCAGCGTCTCCTGCTCCTCCACTTCCGCGGGTTCCTTCTTGCGGATGGAGATCACCTGGCGGATCACCTTGGTGTCGAAACCCGCCGATTTCGCCTCGGCGTAGATGTCCTTGATATCGGAGGCGAGCGCCTTGCGCTCCTCCTCCAGTCGCTCGATGCGCTCGATGATGCTGCGCAGGCGGTCAGCGGCAATGCCGCCCACCTCGGTTGCCGGCTTGGCCATGGTGGTTCCTTTCAGGGTGGGGCGGTGTAGCCCACACGGATGACGGCGCCCAGGGGCGGGGGTGGCTCCAGGATGTCGGGCGTCCGGCCTTCTGCCAGCGCGCGCAACAGGCGCAAGGGTCCGCCATGGGAGATGATGACGACCGGCCGCGGCGCTGCGTCCCAAAAGGCGCGGACGCGGGCGAGAAGCGCATGGCCATTCTCGCCGCCGGGTGGCGCGAAGCCCCATGGATCGGCGGCCCATTCATCGAGTGCGGTGCGCGGGACGTTGTCCCAGGCGCGGCCTTCCCATTCGCCGAAATCCAGTTCCAGCAAACGCGCATCGGTGGTGAAGGCGGGCGCGCTGGCGGCGGCTAATTCCGCGCAACGCCGGGCCGGCGAGGAGAAGACCGGCACGCCGGCGGGCAGCGCCACAGCGCGTGCCGGTTCTGCCAGGGCCACGTCCAACCGCCCATAGCAGGTGCCCGGCGCGACCTGCACCGCCGCATGCCGCAACAGCCAGATCACAGCGCGGCGACCACGCCTAACAGCCCGGCGGTGAAGCTGATCTGCTGCGCGGCGCCAAGCATGTCGCCGGTGTAGCCGCCCAGCCGCCGCTGGCAGACCCAGCCCCAATAAAGCCGCGCGAGGATCATCGCCATCGCACCCGCCAGCACCGCGCGCCATGGCAGGAACAGCGCTGGCACCAGCACCGGGATCGCCGCAAAGGCCAGGCCGCGCCAGCCGATGCGCGTTGCCATCGGCTTGGCGCGCGCGCTGTCATCATCGCGCACATAATCCTGCGTCGCCATGACGGACAGCGCGACAAAACGGCTGGCCGCGTGCACCGCGATAATGGCCGCGGGCACCGCCACCAACTCCGCCAGCGCCACGGCCTGCAGCGCCAGCGCAATCACCAGCGCGGCGGCGCCGAAACTGCCGATGCGGCTGTCCTTCATGATGGTCAGCACGCGTTCGCGCGTGTAGCCGCCGCCCAGGCCATCCACCGCGTCGGCCAGGCCGTCCTCGTGGAAGGCACCGGTCATCAGCAGGGCCGCGGCCAGCGCCAGCAAGGCGGCGGCCAGCGGCGGCAGGACCAACGCCGCGATGACCAGCACCAGCGCCTGCGCGGCACCCACCAGCGCGCCCACGGCGGGGAACCAACGCGCTGCGCCTTGCAAATCCTCATCGCGGAAATCGGCCAGCGATGGCACCGGAATGCGCGTGAGGAACATCACCGCCATCAGCGCCGCGCGCGCTTCACGCATCGGGGATTCCAGCGCTGTCGAAGGTCGCCATTTCGCGCAGCAATGCGGCGGCCGACATCACCAGCGGGATCGCCAGCGCAGCACCCGAACCCTCACCGAGCCGCATCTCCAGATCCAGCAACGCACGCACGCCCAGCTGCTTCAACACGGCGCGATGCGCGCGTTCCGCCGAGACATGCGCGAAGACGGAATGGCGCAGCAGCCGCGCCCGGTCGCGCGCGGCCAACCAGGCGGCGGTCGCGACAAAACCATCGACGATGATGATGCGCCCCTCGCGCGCGGCCTGTTCCATCGCGCCTGCCATCATCGCGATTTCGAAGCCGCCCATGCTGGCCAACGGGTCGGCGCCGGCATGCAGCGCCAGCGCGTCACGCACCACGCGCCGTTTGCGCGCGAGCGCAGCACCCGCCACACCCGTGCCGCGCCCCACCGCGTCAATGCCGGTGATGGCCTGGGTGATGCACGCAGCCGCCGTGGTGTTGCCAATGCCCATTTCGCCGAAGCCCAGCACGCGATCCGCGCGCGGCAGCGCGGCCACCAGCGCCGCACCCGCCTGCTTCGCGCGACGACACTGCGCGGCGGTCATCGCCGGCCCTGCCAGCATGTCGCGCGTGCCGCGCGCCACGCCGCGCGCGATCACGCCGGGTGGCGGCAAATCCCAATCTACACCAGCATCCACCACATGCAGCGCAATGCCCTGCGCACGGCACAGCACGGAAATCGCAGCACCGCCGCTGGCGATATTCGCCATCATCGCCGCCGTCACCGCACGCGGATAGGCCGAAACCCCGCCACCATGATCCGCGCCGAACAGCAGCATATGCGGCTGCCCCAACTCCGGCCGCAGCGTGCCTTGCGTTGCCGCGATCTGCGCCATCAGCGGTTCCAGCGCGCCGAGGCTGCCGGGCGGCTTGGTCTGCGCGTCGATCGCCGCCGCGATGTCGGCGGGCTTCAATGCCCCGGATTCTTCGCCGCAAACGCCGCCTTCTGGTCTGCGCTCGCTTCCTTCTGGTGCAGCGCCTGCCAATCCTTGTAGGGCATGCCGTACAGCACCTCCCGCGCCGCCGGTGTTTCCAGCGCAATGCCTGCATCGGCGGCCGCTTCCTGGTACCAGCGCGACAGGCAATTCCGGCAGAAATCCGCCAGGTTCATCAGGTCGATATTCTGCACCTCCGGCTTGTCGCGCAGATGCTGCACCAGCTTGCGAAACGCAGCGGCCTCGATGCGGTCGCGCGTTGCGTCATCCAGCGTGGCGGCGGCGCCGGCGGTCATGGTCGCTTCGGGTTGGGGCATGGCGTGTCCTTTCAGGCGGGAAGGGAGGCAGCGATCGCGCGCAGCGCCGCGACAGGGTCATCCGCGCGCGTGATGGGCCGGCCGATCACCAGCCAATCCGCGCCATCGGCCACCGCCTGTTCCGGCGTTGCGATGCGCGACTGGTCATCGGTCGCGCTGCCGGCGGGGCGGATGCCAGGCACCACCAGCAGCGGCGCCGCGCCAAAAGCATCGCGGATGCGCGGCACTTCCAACGGGCTGCACACCAGGCCATCGGCGCCAGCCTCCAGCGCGATGCGCGCCAGGCGCAGCACCTGTTGCGCCGGGCCGCCGGCGACGCCGGTATCGGCCAGTGTCGCGGCATCCATGCTGGTCAGCACGGTCACGGCCAGGATGATGGGGCGTGCATCACCGGCGGCTTCCGCGGCCTGGCGCGCGGCGGCGATCATCGGCGCGCCACCACCGGCGTGCAGCGTCAGCATGGCCGGCCGCAGCGGCAGCAGGCTGCGCACCGCGCCGGCCACGGTGTTCGGGATGTCGTGCAGTTTCAGGTCCAGGAAGACGGGTGCCACCGCCGCCACGCCCTGCATGGCGGGCGGGCCGCCGGCGCAGAACAGTTCAAGCCCCACCTTCATCGGGCCGGCATGCGGCGCCAGGCGCGCGGCCAGTGCGGCGGCGTCAGCGGCGGTGGGCAGGTCCAGCGCGGGGATGATGCGCGCGGCGCGTGTGGGTCGGGGCAGCATGGGCGGCGGTTATAGCCGCGCTTCAGCCCACCACCCAACCCATCGCGCGAATGGCAATCCAGGCCAGTGTCGCCAGCACGATGGTCGCGAAGATGCAGCCCAGCAAACAGAGCCCCGCGCCCCAGGCGGTGACCTTGCTGTCGTGCTCCACCACGCCCAGCGCCATCACGATATTGCCGAAGGCGGGCGGACCATTGGTGCCAGGCCCGGGCAGGATCAGCATGAGCGCGGAATACACCGTCAGCCAGCCGACCACACGATCACCCATGGGGCTGACAAAGGCGCCGGGGCGCGGCTTCACATAGCGCTCGATCCGGCCCAGCCATTTCGATGACCCATCCGACAGCCGCAGCAGATCGGTGCGCTTGATGGTCTGCCGTGCGACAAAGCCCGGCAGCTTCGGGACGCGCCGCCCCATGCCCATCTGCACACCCAGGATCAGCATGGGAATGCCGAACACACTCGCCATGCCAGGCAACAATGAGGGCAGGCACAACAGCAGGATCAGCAGGCCGAAGGCACGGTCACCGAAGGCTTCTGCCATGTCACCGAGCGAAATGCGCTCGCCAGGGAATTGCGCCGCAACCTCCCGCACGATGCGAGAGATGGGCGCGGCACCATGGGCGTCCGCTTCAGTCGGGTGGATGGTGCCATCCATGGGGGTGTTGGGCGCTCCCAGTCGGGTATTGTTGCGATGTCGTTGGTTCGGACATGACTGATATGCGCCTGCCCGTCCAGCGGCAATTTCATGTCGCAGCGCAGCCCGATGGACGCGCTTGGTCATTCCGGGCATGTGGCGCGCGCAGGAGAAAACGCCATGTCCATCGATCTGGAAATTGCTCGTCGCGCCACGCTGAAGCCGATCGCCGAGATCGCTGATCGCGCCGGCATTCCGCGAGACGCGCTGGAACCCTATGGTAAATACAAGGCCAAGGTCGGGTTGGATTTCGTCGCGGCCGCGCGGGCCGGTCGGCCGCAGGGCAAGCTGGTGCTGGTCACCGGCATCAACCCAACCCCGGCCGGTGAGGGCAAGACCACCACCACGGTCGGCCTGGGCGATGCGCTGAACCGCATTGGGCAGCGCGCCACGATCTGCCTGCGCGAACCAAGCCTTGGGCCGTGCTTCGGCGTGAAGGGTGGTGCTGCCGGTGGGGGCCACGCGCAGATCGTGCCGATGGAGGACATCAACCTTCACTTCACCGGTGATTTCCACGCCATCACCAGCGCGCACAATCTGCTGGCTGCGATGCTGGACAACCACATCTACTGGGGCAACGCGCTGGGTATCGATGCGCGACGCATCACCTGGCGGCGCGCGCTGGACATGAATGATCGTGCGCT
>JAAFHD010000141.1:7064-8567 GCA_013298245.1 Alphaproteobacteria bacterium | reverse complement strand
TTGAACGCGACTTTCGTGGCGCCGACTGGTTCGCGCAGCGTGCCGCCGATGCCGCCGCAGCGTGGCCGTGCGCGGTTGGTGTTTGTGGATGGTGTGCTGCGTGGTGATCTGTCCACGCTGCCGCCGCGGCCGTTATCGGACATGGCGGCCGTGCTGGGTGCGCTGACGACGCCGGATGAGCAGCCGATCACCGCGCTGAATGCGAGCTTTGCCGAGGATGGCCTGGTGCTGGACATTCCGGCCGGCGAGGATGCCGGGCTGGTGGAATTGCTCAGCATCGTGACGGATGGCGCCATTGCATTTCACCCGCGGCACATCATCCGGCTGGGCGCGGGTGCGAAGCTGACCTTGCTGGAAACGGCGCAGGGCGCGGATGGCGTGGCCTATCTGCACAACCCGGTGTTTGAAGTGGCGTTGGCGGAAGGTGCGACGCTCGCGCATGTGCGCGTGCAGGCGGAGGGGCGTGCTGCGTTCCATTTGTCGGCGGTGCATGCGGCGATTGGCGCCGGTGCGACCTATGACAACTTCACGCTGAATGCCGGCGGGCGTATTGCGCGCAATGAGATTCATGCGGCGCTGAACGGCGCGCAGGGCGCATGCCATATGAATGGTGCGCAGCTGGGCGCGGATGGGCAGGTCGTGGATACGACGACGGTGCTGCACCATGCGGCGCCGGATTGCGCGTCTCGGCAGACCTACAAGACGGTACTGAAGGGCCGTTCGCGCGGAGTTTTCCAGGGCAAGATCTATGTCGCGCAGATCGCGCAGCGCACCGATGGCTACCAGATGAACCAGGCGCTGCTGCTGTCCGAAGACGCGGAGATGGACAGCAAGCCGCAGCTGGAAATCTACGCTGATGATGTGAAGTGCAGCCATGGTGCGACCGTCGGCGCGCTGGATGCGGAGCAGCTGTTCTATCTGCGCGCACGCGGCATTCCAGCGGATGAGGCGCGGTCGATGCTGGTCGAGGCGTTCCTGACGGAAGCCGTCGATGGCGTCGCCAACGAAGACTGCCGCGCGGCGCTGGATGAAGCGGTGCGCGCCTGGTGGTCGCGGGAAGCGTGATGGACGGCGCAACCCCCAGCTTCGATATCGCGCGCATCCGGGCGGATTTTCCGATCCTGGCGAGCGAGCATCGCGGCAAGAAGCTGGTGTTCCTGGACAGCGGTGCTTCGGCGCAGAAGCCGCGCCAGGTGATCGACGCGATGGTCGATTGCATGCGCAGTTCTTACGCCAATGTGCATCGTGGCGCGTATCATTTGTCGGAGACCGCGACGGCGGCGTTTGAAGCCGCGCGCGAGGCGACGGCACGGTTCCTGAACGCGCCCAGCGCGCAGGACATTATCTTCACGAGCAACTCCACCATGGCGATGAACCTGGTGGCGCACAGCTTTGGCCGTGGCGTTATGAAGCCGGGCCAGGCGGTGATCGCTTCCGAGATGGAGCATCACGCCAACCTGGTGCCATGGCAGATGCTGCGCGATGCGCATGGCACGGAATTGC
>JAAFHD010000141.1:715-7054 GCA_013298245.1 Alphaproteobacteria bacterium | reverse complement strand
CGGGCATCTGGCCGAATTGCTGGCCGATGGGCGCGTCGGGCTGGTCGCCGTGACGCATATGTCCAACGTGCTGGGCACCGTCACACCCGCCGCGCAGATCACGCGCATGGCGCATGAGGCCGGCGCGAAAGTGCTGTTCGATGGCAGCCAGGCGGCGGTGCATCGGCGTGTCGATGTGCAGGCGCTGGATGCGGATTTCTACTGCTTCACCGGCCACAAGCTGTATGGCCCCACGGGCATCGGCGTGCTCTACGCGCGCGCCGAATTGCAGCGGGTGATGCCGCCTTTCCTGGGCGGTGGCGACATGATCGCGACCGTCGGCCTGCACCATTCCACCTGGGCGGAACCGCCGGCGAAGTTCGAAGCCGGCACGCCGCCCATCATCGAAGCCATCGGCCTGCATGCCGCGATCGATTATGTCGAAGCCATCGGCATGGGCGCGATCGAGGCGCATGAACGCGCGCTGGTGGACCATGCCATGGCGACGCTCTCGCGCGTGGAGGGCCTGACTATTCATGGCCGCGCGCAGGATCGCGGCGGCGTCTTCGCCTTTGGCCTCGACACCGCGCATGCGCATGATGTGGCGACGCTGCTGGACCGTGCCGGCATCGCCGTGCGTTCCGGCCGGCACTGCGCGGAACCACTGCACGAGCGCCTGGGTGCTGAGGGCGGCACCTGCCGCGCCAGCTTCGGCCTCTACACCACGGCCGCGGAGATCGATTACCTGGCGGAAACGCTGGTCTCCGCGCGGAAATTCTTCGCATGAGCGACACCGCGCTGCGCGATCTGTACCAGGACATCATCCTGGACCATGGCCGCAAGCCGCGGAACCACCGCCGGCTTGAAGCGCCCACGCATCGCGCGCGCGGCGACAACCCGCTGTGTGGCGACCGGATCGAGCTGTTCCTCGATATCCAGCACGACCGCATCGCGGATGCCGCCTTCATCGCCCGTGGCTGCGCCATCAGTGTCGCCAGTGGGTCCTTGATGACCGCCACCCTGCCCGGCAAGACTCGCGCAGAGGCCCGCGCCATCTCCGACGCCTTCCGCGCCTTCGCCATGACCGGCACTTGCCCGGCCTGCGACGCGGAGGCGATGGAACGCCTGGCCCCCCTGGCCGGCGTGCATGAATTCCCCAGCCGCGTGAAATGCGCGACGCTGCCCTGGGTCGCGCTGAATGCAGCGCTCGACGGCCAGGGCAAGGAGGCCAGCAGTGAGTGACGTTTCCACCTGGACGCCCGATGGCGAACAGCACCCGCCCGTGACCGAAGAAGGCGTGATCGGCGCGCTGAAGACCGTCTTCGACCCAGAAATCCCTTGCGACATCTACGAGATCGGCCTGATCTACGCGATCGAGATCGCCGATGACGGCGACGTCAAGGTGGAGATGACGCTGACCACGCCCTCGTGCCCCTCCGCGCAGGAATTGCCCGAACAGGCGCGTGAAGCGGTGCAGGCCGTGGCCGGCGTGAAGCAGGCGCGGGTCGAGATCGTGTGGGACCCGCCCTGGGACCCCTCGCGCATGTCGGAAGACGCGCGGCTTGCGATGAACATGTTTTGACGGATCGGACGCCATGAGCACGACCACAGAAAAACCCCGCCCCCGCGCGCTGCCGCCGCTGATCTCGCTGTCCGACCTGGCGGTGGAAAAGCTGCGCGGCTTCTACGCGAATGCCGAAGCCGGGAAGCTGCTGCGCATCAGCACCAAGACCAAGGGCTGTTCCGGCATGGCCTATGACCTGCAATTCGTGGATGCGGCCGGGCCGAATGATGAACGCGTGACCGACCAGGGCGTGACCATCCTGGTGGACCGCAAGGCCACGCTGTACCTGATCGGGACGATGATGGATTACGAGGTGAAGCCCATGAGCCAGGGCTTCGTCTTCGTGAACCCGAACGAGAAGGGCCGCTGCGGCTGCGGCGAGAGCTTCCACGTGTAGGCTATTGTTCAACCGCTACTGCGACCCGACTCCTGTCCGCCGAAAGTTTCGTGGTGCAAGTTGCAATATTGAACTACTTCCTGCAGCCAAGCTGAATACCACCGCCAGTCTTTGTCATCAATATCGACGTATGTGCCGTAGTGTTTGCTTTTGTCTTTGGCATTTTTGAGCGAACCAATTGCGTATGATGATGCATATTGAATCGCGTGAAGCCTGCCTTGTTGACTTCGTGGACGATGTCACTTGGTCGGTATTTTCGTTTCTCTACCTCTTTCTGTAGAACTCGGTGGATTTCGCCTTCGGCTTCCGAGCCCGGCCTGATAAATTCAACTACCTCATCGGCGCGGCCGGGAGAGTTAGTGTTCCTATGGATCAGAATAACACGCCATGCATAGCGCTCGTCCTTGACCACCTCCCTCGGTAAATCATTTTCGAACTGCTCTTGGGCCGCTAGGAGGTTGGGTGGAAGATCCATGTCTTTCAACAAAAGGTTTCGTTGGTCGCGTTCGATACCCGTCATCTGGATCGCGAATGCCATTTCCCGATCGATTCGGCACCGTGGTGCAACAAGCGACTTGAGTGCGGCGTTGAAGTTAAGGCAGCAGGCCTGAATCTTTGCACTCAACGCATCATCGATGCGCTTGGTCATCTGGTGCTCGATTTCGTGACGTATCGCGATGAGAAACAATATATTTGCTTTTACAGGAACGTCTAAAGGACACTCATTTCTCTTAAGGCATGTTTCGAGTTCCCAAAATTTTTGGGCACCTTTGCTGGTTGTCAATAATGTGCCGTCGTCTTTTTTTGTTCGATAATCGATGCCTATTTTTTGTAATGCCAATGAAGTAAATAAGTCCAGGCGATGACTGACAGCACGATAAAGCACTCGGTTCGGAATGCGGCGCGAGGATTGTTGTAGTTCTGAATGGCATTGAGCATGGCCTCTCGGGCCTTGACCAGCAGTTCGTCGTCCTCAGGGTGCAGGCCCGTCGTTAGGTCATACTCGGGCCATCTGTCGAGAAACGTGTCCAGTTCCCGATCTGATGCCGCGGCAACGTCAGCATGGCGACGTGCTGTCCTGATTTCCAGAATGCGAGCGTGATTAACTGTTCGACCCGGTCGTGTGAAGTAGGCTTGAATTTCTTGATCAATCAGCTTGCCGCGCCGCACAAGAGCTTTGACCAAGGCTATCTCGCGGACCGTAAGCGTGTTTGACTTCGAACGCTTGCTCATGTCACCCATCCAAACATGCTTTTCAATATATACTTCGAATGGTTTGGCACATAAGAGCAAGCGTGAATTGTGGTTTTTCTCCTGGCGCTTGTCTCCACTCGGCCCTCAGATGAACCAACGGGCCGCTGCGCAGCCTACGGGCAGGCCGGTATATCAAGCCCGACCGCAGCTCTTTTCGTTAGGCGTCGCTGTATCGTGGCGATGTTCGCTTACGCTGCTCGCACTACGCGAGAAGCAGCCCAATATTCAAAGCGCGCTGGACCAATCCGCCGGGAAGAACCGGAAGCCCTCGCCCATTGGCGCGATGCGCCCGACCGCCGGGAACGGAAAGTGATACGCCGTCATCAGCGCGCGTTCCGAAGCGATGCGCCCGAACAGCGAACGTCGCGTGGCTGCTGCCGCCGCGCCATCGATGTCGAAGACCGAAGCCCAGCCCGGATTGCGCAGGAACAGCTCCGGGCGTGACGCGCTGTCGGCCGTCACGAAGAGCTGCGCGTTGCCGTCCGACACATGGAACGCCGTATGGCCAGGCGTGTGGCCATACGCCGCAACGGCACGCACGCCGGGCATGATTTCCGCACCCGCCGCGAAGCGTTCCACACGCTGCCCATAGGGGCCGAAGCGCCGCGCCACATTGGCGAAGGTGCCGCGCTGCGCCTGCGGTGCGCGGCCTTCATTGGCGGTGTCGCCCCAGAAGGCCATCTCGGCTTCCGGCACGAAGACCTGCGCGTTGGGGAAGACCACCGCGTTCTGCGCCGTGGTCAGCCCGGTGATGTGGTCGCCGTGGAAATGGCTGACCAGGATGCGCGTCACACGCGCGGGGTCGAGGCCCGCGGCGGCCATGTTCTGCATCATGCCGCCGCTGGTCGGCACCAGTTGGCCGCCGGTGCCGGCGTCGAACATGGTCAGGCCCGCGGGCGTTTCCAGGAAGGTGACGATGTAGGGGTTGGCGAGGCTCGTGGTGGACAGCATCGCATCGCGCAGCGCGCCATCAACGGCGGCGGTGTCGGCGTTGACCACCCAGCCGGTGCCGGGGTTCTGGCGGGTTGCGAAGCCGTCCCAGATGGTGGTGGCGGTGAAGCTGCCGACGCGGAAGCGGTGGAAGCCAGGCGCCTGCGTGGGCGCGGGCGCGGCTGCCGGTTGCGCGGCTGCGGGGCGCAGCAGAACGGGCGCGGCCAGCGCGCCCAGCATGATGGAACGACGTGCGGTCATGGCGTTGCTCTCCTTTAAACGGCGGTTGCCCAATCGGCGGGAACGAAGACAAAGCCCTGCGTGTGCCGGGCGATGAAGCCGCTGGCCGGGAAGGGGAAGTGATAGCCCGTGACGCGCACGCGATCGGTCGCGACCATGTCGAAGACGCGGCGGCGAACGGTGACGGCGGCATCGCCATCGAAGTCGAAGACGATCTGCCATTCCGGGCGGCGGGCCATGATTTCCGGGCGGTTCACGGTGTCGGCCAGGAAGATCATCTGCTCGGCGCCGTCATGCAGGCGCAGCAGTGTGTGGCCGGGGGTGTGGCCATGCGCGGGGATGGAGGCGACGCCGGGGATCACTTCGCCGCCGGGGGTGTAGGGTGTGACGCGGCCCTGGTAGGGGGCGAAGCGGCGCGCGGTGTTGGCGAAGGTGGCGCGCTGGCCTTCCGGGCTGCGGGTTTCGTTGCTGGCGTCGGTCCACCAGGCCCATTCGGGGGCGGGCACCAGCACCTGCGCATTGGGGAAGGCGCGGCCGCCCTCGGCGTTGAGCAGTCCGTTGATGTGGTCGCCATGGAAGTGGCTGTGGATGACGTGGGTGACGCGCGCGGGGTCGATGCCGGCGGCGGCCATGTTGGCGATCATGCGGCCGGCGGTGGCACCGGCGGGGGTCACGCCATTGCCGGTGTCGAACACGATCAGCGTGTCACCACGCTGGGCAAAGGTGATGGTGAAGGGGATGGCGAGCTGGTCGGTGGGCAGGAAGCTTTCGGCCAGGATGGCCTGCACTTCGGCGATCGGCGCGTTGCGCACGAAGCCCTCAACGGGGCGACGGAAGAAACCGTCGGAGACGGCGGTGACCAGCCAGGCGCCGACGCGGTAGCGGAAGAAGCCGGGCGATTGGGTGGCGGGCATCAGCGGGCCGGGTTGGGCGGCGGCGGGGAGGCTGGCGGCGGCGGCGATGGCGGCGGCGCCCACGAAGGCGTGGCGGCGGGCGATGGGCATGGGGCGTGTCCTCCGGTGTTGGGCGTGTCTTGCCCGTAATGGGGCGGAAAATCCATGGTGAAATTTGTGCGTCAGCGCGGTGGTGTGAAGCCCACCACCGCCTCGACATGGGGGGACCAGAGGAACTGGTCGATCACCACGGCGCTGGTGGCGCGATAGCCCGCGGCGTGCAGGGCGCGCGCGTCGCGTTCCAGTGCGGTGGCGTTGCAGGAGACGTAGACCAGCGGTGCGCCAGGCGCGCGGATGATCTGCGCGATCTGGTCCACGGCGCCTGCATAAGGCGGGTCCAGCACGATGGCGCTGGCGGCCTTCATTTCGGCGGGTAGCAGGGGTTGGCGGAACAGGTCGCGCCGCGCGGCGGTGACGCGGCCGCCGGCGGCGCGGGCGGCGGCGTCGAGTGCGGCGGTGGCGTCGGCAGCGCCTTCGAAGGCCAGCACCGGGGCCAGTTCCGCCAGTGGGAAGGACAGTGTGCCGACGCCGGCAAACAGGTCGAGGATCGGGCCGCGTTTACGCTTGGTGGGCAGCGCGGACAGCACGGCGGCGATGATCGCGGCCTCGCCATCGGCAGTGGCTTGCAGGAAGGCGCCGGGCGGCGGGGCGACGTGTTTGCCGGCGAAGGCGTGGCGCACCGGCGCGCGCTGCACGGCGATGCCGGCGCGGCTGGCGATGCGCGGGATGCCGGCGTCCTCGGCGAACCAGGCCAGGCGCTGGGTGTCGTGGGCGGTGAGCGTGGCGTCGAGCCGCAGCAGGATATCGGGGCCGCTGTCGAGCATGTTGATCGCCGCATCGGCGCGGGTGTTGAAGCCGGAGAGCGAGCGCATGGCATCGGCCAGGCGCGGCAGCAGCGCCAGCAGATCCGGGTGCAGCAGGCGGCAACCCTGGATGTCCAGCACGCCGCCGGGGCCGTGGAAGCCGATGGTGACGCTGCCATCCGGCCGGCGCAGTACCGACAGATCGGCGCGGCGGCGCGT
>JAAFHD010000141.1:0-705 GCA_013298245.1 Alphaproteobacteria bacterium | reverse complement strand
GTCTTCGATGCGGGTGCGCTTCCATTCGGCCTGCGCGGGCAGCGCCCAGTGTTGCAGGGCGCAGGCGCCGCAGATTGGGGCATGCGCGCAGGGTGGCGCCACGCGATCGGGGGATGCTTGCAGCACCACATCCAGCGCCGCGCGATCGGGTGCTGTGGGCGTGGCGCGCACGGTTTCACCCGCCAGCGCGCCTGCGATGAACACCGGCCCGGGGGCGATGCCATCGCCCGCGGTGCCGAGTTTTTCGATGCGGTATTCCGTGCTCACCCGAAGGCGTTCAGACCCGTGATGGCGCGGCCCAGGATCAGCGCATGCACATCATGCGTGCCTTCATAGGTGTTGACGGTTTCCAGGTTCATCACGTGGCGGATGACATGGTATTCGTCGACGATGCCGTTGCCGCCATGCATGTCGCGCGACATGCGCGCGATATCCAGCGCCTTGCCGCAATTGTTGCGCTTGATCAGGCTGATCATTTCCGGCGCGGCGCGCCCTTCATCGAACAGGCGGCCGACGCGAAGTGCTGCTTGCAGGCCCAGCGTAATTTCGGTCTGCATATCCGCGAGCTTCTTCTGGATCAGCTGTGTCGCGGCCAAGGGCTTGCCGAACATCTTGCGGTTCAGCGTGTAGTCGCGCGCGGCGTGCCAGCAGAATTCCGCGGCACCCATGGCACCCCACGCAATGCCATAACGCGCGCGGTTCAGG
>JAAFHD010000140.1 GCA_013298245.1 Alphaproteobacteria bacterium | reverse complement strand
GCGATGACGGCATCCGGATTCTGGCGGCGATCCAGATGCTGACGGGGCAGTTGCTGCTGCTGTTCGGCTTCGCGGAAATCATGCGCAGCAGAAGCCGGTCGGACCGCTCGGCGGACGACTAATCAGCTGCGGAACATCGCCTGGATGGCCGCTGGGTCCACCTGTTCCAAGCTGGCCGGCGTCCAGGATGCGGGCGGGTTGCCCTTGTCCACCAGCACGCTGCGCACGCCTTCGCGGAAATCGGGGTGTTCGTGCACGCAGGAGACGGTGAGGTGCAGTTCCTCGTCCAGGCATTCGCGCAGTGACATGGCCGCACCACGGCGCACCAATTCGAGTGACACGCAAAGGCTGGTGGGGGACATGCGGCGCAAGGTCGCGACCTGGGCAGCGGCCCATTCGGTGCCCTCGGCTTCCAGGGCTGCGATGATGCCAAGCATGGTCGGTTGCGTGAAACAGCGCGCGATGGCGCCGCGCTGTGCGTCGAAGCTGGCGACAGGCAGCGGGGCGGCGAAGCGTTCGACCACGGCGGCATCGCCGCTTTCCACCAACGCTGCGCGCAGCGCCGGCAAATCCGCCGACAGCACGAAATGCGACGCGAGCCCCGCATGCACCGCATCAGCGCCGCGCAGGCGCACGCCGGTCAGCGCAACCCAGTTGCCAAAGCCCGGCGGCAGGCGCGCCAACGAAAAACTTGTGCCGACATCAGGGAACAGCGCGATCGCGGTTTCCGGCATCGCCAGCAGCGCGTTTTCGGTCACCACGCGCGGGCCGTTATGGACCGAAAGCCCGATGCCGCCGCCCATGCAGACGCCATCCATCAAGGACAGCCATGGCTTGCCGAAAGTGGCGATGCCCTCGTTCACCGCGTATTCCTCGGTGAAGAAGGCGGCGACCGAGGCGCGGTCGCCATCGATCGCGGCCTGGCGCACGGCGCGCACATCGCCGCCGGCGCAAAACGCCTTACCGCCCGCACCTTCCAGGATCACCAGCTTGACCGCCGCATCATCCTTCCACTGGTCGATGGCGCGCTGGAAATCGCGGATCATCTGCGTGGTCAGCGCATTCAGCGCCTTGGGGCGGTTCATCAGCAGCGTGCCGGCCGCACCTTCGCGGGCCATGATCAGATCAGCTTCGGACATGCAGGTGCCTCCCCCGGATACGCCGGCGTAGCACTAGATCGCCCGGAAGTTGAAGGTGGTGCCCGTGCCTGGTGCGCCTGGAACGAAGTTCACCTCGAAGGGCCGGGTGCGGCCGCAGCCCATCAGCATCCAGCGCTCCGTCCACGGCAGCCTGACATTGCCGTCAAAGCGCGTGACCGCTGTGTCGACGATGCTGACCTGCGGGCAGCCGAGAACAGCGCTGCCCATAGGGCGTAGCGCGAGCATGGTGTCGCGCTGCAGCACAGGATCAGCGATGGTCAAGCCGGGCAGCAGCAGCACAGCAACGGGCGGCTGGCCCTGTGCAATGAGCACATTCTGCTGCCGCGTCACGTTGCAGGCCTCGATCTGGACATGCGCGGTGCGGGCACCCTCGAGCGGGCTGCTCGCCGCACCGAGACGCAGCGGCGCGACATCCCTGAAAGTGACAGCGCCCGCCCTTGCGCCGGGGCAGCCGAAGGCGGCATTGCCGCGCTCGACCTCGGCGGCGATCGCGCGGCGCAGGGCATCGGGGGAGCGGTCAGCTGGTGGCTTCCCGGTCTGCGCTGCGGCCGGCAGGGTGAGCAGCAGCAGCAATATGGTGATGTGCATGGAGCCTCCCGGGCGTGACGGTATGGCGCTGGCGTCTGTGCTGCAACGGAGAATGCGTGGCGTTGCCGACGGTGGCGCGAATGCGCAGACTGCCCCACCGGAGGGAATGCATCATGCGACGCCGCAGCCTGTTCGCCACATTGGCCACACCCGCGCTGGCGCAGACGCCACCGCGCCTGGTCGTGCCGTTTGCCGCCGGCGGCCCGACCGATGTGGTCGCGCGCATGCTGGCACAGTCCATGGGTGCTGTGGTGGACAACCGCGCCGGCGGCGCCGGCTTGCCCGCCACCGAACACGTTGCGCGCGCGGCCAAGGATGGCTCGGTGCTGCTGTTCACCACGGTGATCCACGCCGTGCATCGCGCGCTGCACGGCGCGCGGCTGACGTTTGATCCCATCGCGGATTTCGCGCCGGCCGCGCTGATCGGTGTGGTGCCGATGGTGATCCTGGTGCGGCCAGATGGTCCGGCTGACCTGCCGGCGCTGCTGGCCATGCTGCGCGCGCAGCCGGGGCAGCATAGCTATGGGTCTTCGGGGGTGGGTGGATCGTCGCATCTGGGCGTGGAGTTGCTGAAAGCGATGGCGGGCGTGGATATCGCGCATGTGCCGTATCGGGGCACGGCGCCGGCGCTTCAGGACCTGCTGGCGGGGCGCGTGCTGCTGGTGATGGACAGTGTCGCAACCGGCGCGCCACAGGTGCGGCAGGGGGCGCTGCGGGCGCTGGCGACGACGGCGGAGCGGCGGTCGGCCGCGCTGCCGGATGCGCCGCTGGTGGCCGATACCGTGCCTGGTTTCGCGGCCACGACCTGGAATGCGGTGCTGGCGCCGGCGGGCACGGCGCCGGCCGTGGTGGAGGGTGTCTCGGCGGCCTGTGCGCGGTTTGCGCGGGCTGAGGCGGGGCGCCTGGCGGAGTTGGGTGTGCAGGTGCCGGAAGACATGTCGCCGGGCGCGACGGCGCGCTTCGTGGCCGAGGAGACGCGCAAGTGGGAGGGGCTGATCGCGCGCGCGGGGATCCGCGCGGAGTAGGTCAGATGAGGCAGAGCGCGCGGAGTTCGCGGGCCATTTTTTCGGGCAGTGCGTCGAGGCCCTGGGTGGCGTTCTGCGTCAGGTCGGGGGGTGCTGCCTCGGGCGCCAGGTAGCGCCAGCCTTGGAAGGGTTTCGTGGGGCGGCCAGCGACCGGGATAAGTGTTGGGTCCAGCACGATGCCGGCGCAGTCGGTGCCGTCATCCCAATGGTCCTCGATGATGTCGAGCACGCGCTGGCGCACCTGCACGAAGCCGGCGATGACCCAGTAGATGGAACCACCGGCGATGATTTCGTCGCGGCGCTTCGGCGTGCTGCGGGTCTGGTGGCGCAAGGGGGGCGCCTGGACGGCGCGCAGCGACTGCCAGGCGCGCAGGCCGGCGATGTCCTTGGTGCCGACGGAGAGTTTGATGAGGTGGAGCACCCACCGAACTTGGGCCGTTTCGGGGGATTCGCAACCATCCACTGCGGCGGCCAGCCATAACAGAATCCGGCCGCACAGCGGCCGGCGCCGCCCATAAGGCTCTCCGGCCTGGTGCGCCCGTTACGCGGCGGAAGCCAAGGCCGCGGATGCGGCCGCCCGGCGTCTGAGGGCACAAAATGATTCCGCTTTTGCCTTCGGCAAAAGCGGGGGGCTTCTGTTGCCCGGTGCCCCCCAAACCGCGCTTACCTATCTCTAGGCAGCGAGCGCCACGTCCTCGCGGACGTTGTCGTTGGCACTTGTGATTTAGCCCGATAACGGCGGTACAATGCCGGGCAAAAACCGTGTCTTTACCTCGCGCGTCGAAGCTGTTTCGCCCCCAACACGCACCCCCGACCTGGGGCGCGGCATGTGGTGGAGACGCCGGGCACTGCCCCCGGGTCCGCAACGCTTATTCCACACGGCGTTTATCGCCATAGTCACCGAGGTGACGCGCGACATATAGCGCGAAGCGTGGCGCAATTCGAGGGGGTTCAGGGAAGCCTTGCGCGCAGGCGGGCGATTTCTGCAAGCAGATGCTCGCGCACGACCGAATGGGGGTGCCAGATATTGTCGGCCTTGGCTTCCTCGATCGCAGCCGCCAGCAGGCGCGTCTCGACCTCGGCATCGCTCGGCGGCACGGGCAAAGGCGTATCAGGCATGCCGCACCATAGCCCGAAGTCTTGGCAAGCGCAGCCATTTGTCGCATGCCCGAACGCTGCCGAAGGGGAATCGCCATGCCGCTGACCGCCGATCAAATGGCCGAGGTCGCCGAAGCCGCGGCCAGCCGCACACCCACCGCTCGCCCCGTCGCGGCGGCGCTGGAGCCCATGCTGTTCCAGCCCATCCCCGTGCTGGACCACGGCTTTGTGCGCGTGATCGACTACATGGGCGATGACGCGGCCGTGGTGCAGTCCGCGCGCGTCTCCTACGGCCGCGGCACAAAGGCCGCGAATGAGGATCGCGGGTTGATCCGCTACCTGATGCGCCACCGCCATTCGACGCCGTTCGAGATGTGCGAAATCAAGTACCACATCAAGCTGCCCATCTTCATCGCGCGCCAGTGGATCCGCCACCGCACCGCCAATGTGAACGAGTATTCCGCGCGCTATTCCGTCATGGACCGCGAATTCTACATCCCCGCCCCCGACAAGCTCGCCGCGCAATCCTCGATGAACCGCCAGGGCCGTGGCGACACGCTGCAGGGCGAGGAAGCCGCGCGCGTTCTGCAACTGCTGCGCGACGACGCGACGCGCTGCTACGACCACTATATCGACATGCTGAACGAGGATGAGCAGGGCGCGCCGCTGGACGCTGAACGCTCGGGCCTGGCGCGCGAATTGGCGCGCATGAACCTCACGCTGAACACCTACACGCAGTGGTACTGGAAGATCGACCTGCACAATCTTCTGCACTTCCTGTCGCTGCGCGCCGACGCCCATGCGCAATACGAAATCCGCGTCTATGCGCAGGCGATGCTGGAGACGGTGAAGGCGTGGGTGCCGCTCTCCTACGAGGCCTTTGCCGATTACCGCATGGGTGCCGTGACGATGTCCGCGCAGATGATGGGCATCGTGAAGCGCATGCTGGCCGGCGAGGATGTGCAGCAACCCACCAGCGGCCTGTCCAAGCGCGAATGGCGCGAATTGATGGAGGCGATCGGGCGTGCATGAAGCGCTGCTCGGCTTCATCCAGGCCGCGGATGCGCTGAAGCATGTGCACCGTGCGTCCGAAACGCGCGGGCGGCGGGAGAACAGCGCGGAACACGCCTGGCATGTCGCGCTGATCGCGGTGCTGCTGCATGAGGAGGTGGTGCCCCGCCCCGATCTCGGCCGCACTTTGGCGATGATCGCGGTGCATGACCTGGTGGAGATCGAAGCCGGCGACACCTTCGCCTTCGACGACAAGGGCCTGGCCACGCAAGCCGCGCGCGAACAGGCTGCGGCCGACAAGCTCTTCGCCACGCTGCCCACCGAAACCGGCGCGCGCATCATGTCGCTCTGGCAGGAATTCGAAGCCTGCGAGACGCCCGAGGCCCGCTTCGCCATGGGCTGCGACCGCCTGCAAGGCTTCGCGCAACAGGTGTCCTGCGGCGCGCCGGCCTGGGCCGCGGTTGGCCTCACGCGCACGCGCAGCCTGGTGCGCATGCAGCCGGCGATCGACCTCGGCGCGCCCTTCGACACGCTGATCGGCAGGCTCTACGAACGCGCACTGGCGGCGGGGTTGCTGCGTTCCTGAACGCTTGCCATCACATCATCGGCATCAGATGCTGCGGACTATCTTAGCTGGAGAGCAGCATGTTCCGCTTCCCCATCTTCCTGATGCTCATGGCGCTCATCATGCCGGCCCAGGGGCAGACATTGGCGCAGACAGAATCCGAACTGCGCCGCTGGGTGACCAATGAAGGGCGGCGGGACCGCTGTGTCACCAATGGTGTGACCCTGGTGCATGCCGCGCCCATGCTGCTCGAACCGCGCGCGGTCTTCGTGGCGCTGGTCAGCCAGGAAGGCTGCGGAGGCGGCAACAACTGGGGCAGCAACCTGCAGGTCTATGTGCGGCAGGGCCAGGGCTTTCGCGCCTTGCCAATGACCATGGGCCGCAGCCACCCCGATGTGGCGGAGCGCATACGCATGCTCGATGGCAATACGATCCTGGTCGAAGGGCTGGGCTATGGTCCGGATGACGGGCGCTGCTGCCCGACCCAGCGCCGACGCGCCGCCTACACGGTGATGGACGGGCGCGTTTCGCCAATGCCCCTGCCGCCGCGTTGACCAAACGGCTCCGGCGCGGCCAAGCGCTTCGTATGCAGCGCATCATCGTCTTCGGCTCCGCCAATGCCGACATCATCTTCCGCCTGCCCACCCTGCCCCGCCCCGGCGAGACCGTGCTGGGCCAGGCGCCCCCGCCCATGCCCGGCGGCAAGGGCCTGAACCAGGCCATCGCCGCGGCACGCGCCGGCGCGCGCGTCGCCTTCGCCGGCGCCGTCGGCGATGACCCGCATGGCGAGATGCTGCGCGATGCACTCACCACCGCGGGCGTCGACACCGCCATGCTCGCGCATGTCGCCGCCCCCACCGCCATCGCCTGCGTCATGACCGACGTTCAGGGGCGCAACCAGATCGCGGTCGCTTCCAACGCCAACCGCCAGGCGCGCGCCGCCGCCATCCCGGACGCAGCACTGCGCGACGCGATCCTGCTGTTGCAGATGGAAGTGCCCGTGGCGGAAAACGCCGCCCTGTTGCGCCGCACGAAGGCGCTGGGAACCCGCGCCATCCTGAACCTCGCCCCGGCCGCCGCGCAGCCCGAACTGGCCGCCGCCGCCTATATCATCGCCAATGAGGAGGAAGCCGCGTGGCTCGCCGCACAGCACGCCACCACCGCGGATGCGGCGACGCTGTCGGCCGCACTCGGCACCACCGTCATCCGCACCCTGGGTGCCGCCGGCGCCGAGGCACCGGGCCTGCGCGCCGCCCCCTTCAGCGTGCCGATCGCGGACACGGTGGGCGCGGGCGATGCCTGGTGCGGCGCCTTCGCAGCCGCCTTGGCCGAAGGCGCGCCGCTGCCCGCGGCGATGCGCTTTGCCAATGCCGCGGGTGCCCTGGCCTGCACGCGCATCGGCGCCGCCGCGCCCAGCCGTGCGCAAATAGAAAAGCTTACAGCCAGCGCCTGACGCGCTTCTGATACGCCGCATATTCCGCGCCGAAGCGCGTGGTCAGATAGGCTTCTTCCCGCCGCACCACCGCGAAATCCAGCCACAGGAAAACAGCCCCCACGGCCAGCCAGCCCCACAGCGTGCCCCAGTACAAAGCCACCCCCGCCAGGAACACCACGAAGCCCAGATAGATCGGGTTGCGCCCCCAGCGGAACGGTCCGCTTTGGACCATGGCGGCATCGGGGCGGTCAGGGCGCGGGTCATTGCCGGCGCGCACCAGCACCAGCACAGCCCAGCCGATCCAGGCGACGGCGAGGAACACCAGCATACCGCCCAGGCCCGGCGCGGGCGGTCCCAACTGCACAGGCACAGCCTGGTTCAGCACCCAGGCGCCAATCAGCCCCACGCCCACCACCACCGGCGGCGGCGGCTTGACGCCCGGGCCTTCAGACATCGGCGGGCAGCGCCATCCAGGGCGCGGGCGCAGGCGTCAGGGTCGCGTCGGCGCAGACCAATGCGGGGACCGCCAGCGCACCCAGGCGCAGCAGCGCGATGCCGTGGGTGCCGCGGCTGCTCCGCATCTCCCCCTGCTCGGCGCCGTCCAGCGTGATGGGCGTGCCGGGCGGGGGGATCGGGCCGGCGATTCGCACAGGCACCAGGCGGCGCTTCAGAAGGCCGCGATATTTGGTTCGCGCGGTCAATTCCTGGCCCATGTAGCAGCCCTTTTCCCAGGAAACGCCGTGCAATTCGTCGAAGCCCGCTTCCAGCAGCACGGTCTGTTCCGCGCGCAGATCGGCGCTGCCATCGGGCAGGCCAAGACAGAGGCGGTGCAGGTCGTATTGGTCGGAGAGATCCGCAGCGTCACCCCCGATGGCCCGCCATCCAGCGGCGGGCAAGCGTGGGTCGGGCACAGCGCCGGGCGGCGGCGGCGCATCGCCCCAGCCGACCAGGACCGGCAGCGCCGTTTCGCGCAGCGCCACCTTCGAACGCAGCCGGAATTTCGCCAGCCGCTGCACCAGCATGGGCGCATGCGCAGCCTCCGCGTCCAGCAGCAGCGCATCGGCCGTGGCGTGGATGAAGAAGTCGGCCAGCCACTTGCCCTGCGGCGTCAACAACGCCGCGAAGACTGCGCGGCCAGGAATTGCCTGCGCCACGTCATTGGAGACCAGGCCCTGCAGGAAGCTGACGCGATCCTCGCCGGTGATCTCGACGACGGCGCGGGCGGGAAGTGTGGATACGGGCATCGCGCGCATGTGGCGGCCCGCGCCGCACGGTTCAACCAGTGCCCAGCTTGCGCTCGTAGTGCTTGGAGTATTTGTCGGTGATGAGGTCGGTCTTCACCACGATCGACACATCGGTGGTGTTGAACGGCAGGTCCAGCACCGCGCCATCGCCGACGAACCCACCCAGGCGCAGATAGCCCTTGATGAGCGGCGGCAGGTCGAGCAGGGCGCGCTTGGCGTCATAGGAACCGGGGGCCAGGCGGTTCATCGGCACATGGCGCGCGGGCACGGCGCGCGGGCGCAGTTCGGGCGGCGCCAGGTGGTGATGGTAGAGGTATGAGAGTTGCGCCGCGTTCGCGTCCAGGTCGGTGCCGGGCAGCGAGGCACAGCCGAACATCAGCGCGATGCGATGGTGGAACACATAGGCAGCGATCCCCTGCCACAGCAATTGCAGCGTGCCGCGCGTGCGGTGCTCGGCATCCACGCACGAGCGGCCAAGTTCCAGGATTTC
>JAAFHD010000014.1 GCA_013298245.1 Alphaproteobacteria bacterium | reverse complement strand
ATGGTGGGCCTCTCGTTGCGGGCGCGCCGGACGGTCCGGGGCGCTGTTCCGACCAGCACGATGGACTTGTCATGATTGCGAATAAATCGGATTGAATTGACATCAGTCGTCACAGAATTGATACCAATGCGCCATGACACTTGATCAGCTCGCGGTGTTCGTGAAAGTCATCGATGCCGGCGGCTTCACGCGGGCCGCCGAACTGCACGGCATGCAGCGCAGCAACATCAGCCGCGTGATCGCGCAGCTGGAAGCCGAGCTGCGCGTCGTCCTGCTGGAGCGCACGACACGCACCCAGGCCATCACCGAGGTGGGCAGGGCCGTCTATGACCGCGCCGTGAGCGTCCTGGCGATGGCCGAGGACGTGGTTCGCGTCACCCAGCAGACCCATGGCCAGCCGAGTGGACGACTGCGCATCACCTGCGGCGTCGAATACGGCATGGTCGCGATGTCGAAGCTGATCGAACAGTTCCTGGCGCGCTATCCCGATGTGACGGTCGATGCCGAATACACATCGCGCGATGTGGACCTGGTGCAGGAGGGCGTGGATCTCGCGATCCGCGCCGGGCCGCTGGCCGATTCGTCGATGATGACGCGTGCCATCGGGCAGCTGGATTATGCGCTGTTCGCAAGCCCTGGTTATCTCAAGGCGCGCGGCATGCCGCGTGATCCTGACGAGCTGCGCAAGCACGACCTGGTGATCTTCACCGGCGGCAATTCCCGGTCAGGGCTGTTGCTGAACCATCCTGAATCGCAGGAGCCGATCAAACTCAACCTGCGGCCGCGCTTTCGCGTCAATGCCGGCACTGGCGTGCTGGGGGCCTTGCTGGCGGGTCTTGGCATCGGGCAATTGCCGATCGTGATCGCGGCCGAGCATGTCGCCAGCGGCAAGCTGCGGCCGGTGATGACCGCTTGGCGACCGCCTTCGATCTCGGTCCACGCCGTCTACCCCAGCAGCCGATACCTGACGCCCAAGGTCAGGGCGTTTGTTGATCTCGCGATCGAATGTTTTCCGTGGTCGCGGCTCGACCAGGAGGCGCAATAGCGCGCGCATCGCCGATCAATGCGGGAAGCGCCGCGTCCCGCCATCCACATGGATCACCTGGCCGGTGATGTAGCGCGCGCGCGGCGAGGCCAGGAAACACACCAGCACCGCCAGGTCCTGCGGTTCACCAATGTATCCCACGGGCACTTGCGTCTCCGCCCAATGCCGCTGCGATTCCGCGGTCGGCATGATGCGCTGGTCGATCTGTTCCGAATGGATGCGCCCAGGCGGGATGGAATTCACCGTGATGCCATCGCGGCCCAGCGTGCGCGACAGCGCCTTGGCCCAGATATGCACCGCACCATTCGGCGCGTTGGCGGCGTTGACGATATGCGGCTCGTCCTGGCCGGTCAGGTTGATGATGCGGCCGAAGGCTTGGGCCTGCATCGCCGGCACCAGCGCATGGGTCAGGCGCAGGCCGGCGTGGAAGTTCAGTTCCATGGCTTCGGCCCAGATCTCCGGCGTGCCGAGATCGGGCTGCGGGCGCGAACCACCGGCATTGTTGACCAGAATGTCGCAGCGGCCGAAGCGCGCCAGCACGGCATCGCGGATGCGCTGGGCGGCATCGGGTGTGGTGATGTCCTGCTCGATCACCAGCGGTTCCGCGCCGGGAATTTCCGCGGCCAGGCTGTCCAGCAGCGGGCGGCGGCGCGCGACCAGCGCCAGCTTGCAGCCCTCGTCGGCCAGCATGCGCGCGATGGTGCGGCCGAGCCCCGCCGAGGCGCCGGTCACCAACGCAACACGCCCCTGCAACTGCATATCCATCCGAACCCCCCAAACGAAAAACGCCGCGGAGGTTGCCCTCCGCGGCGCATGGTGTGAACCGGCTGGCGGCTATTCCGCCATCGCCTTTTCCTTGCCCTTGCGCAGGTTCGGCAGCGCCATGGCCAGCAGCGCGACAGCACCGATGCCGAGCAGCGTCGCCGAGATCGGGCGCTGGATGAACACGCCCCAATCCCCGCGCGAGAGCAGCATCGCACGGCGCAGGTGTTCTTCCATCATCGGCCCCAGCACGAAGCCGATCAGCAGCGGCGCCGCTTCCAGTTTCAGCTTCGAGCACATGTAGCCGAACACCGCGAACAGCACCGTCATGTACACGTCGAACACGTTGTTGTTCAGCGAGTACACACCGATCGAGCAGAACACCAGGATCGACGGGTAGAGATACTTGTAGGGCACCTTCAGCAGCGCCACCCACATGCCGATCAGCGGCAGGTTGATGACCAGCAGCATCAGGTTGCCGACCCACATGGACGCGATCAGACCCCAGAACAAATCGGGCTGCGCTTCCACCATGCGCGGACCCGGCTGGATGCCCTGGATGATCAGCGCGCCGACCATCAGCGCCATCACGGCGTTGGAGGGAATGCCCAGCGTCAGCAGCGGGATGAAGCTGGTTTGCGCGGCCGCGTTGTTGGCCGCTTCCGGCCCGGCCACACCCTCGATCGCGCCGGTGCCGAACAAATGCCGGCCCTTCGAAATCTTGCGCTCCATCATGTAGGAACCGAAGGCCGCGAGCGAGGCGCCGCCACCCGGCAGAATGCCCAGGAAGGAGCCGACCAGGGTGCCGCGCAGCACCGCAGGTGTCGCTCGTTTGAACTCCTCGCGCGTCAGGAACAGGCTGCCCACCTTGGTGGTCAGCACGCTGCGCGCCTCTGGGCGTTCGAGGTTGAGGATGATCTCGGCGATGCCGAACATGCCCATCGCCACCGGCACGAAGCCGATGCCGTCGGACAGTTCAGGAATGCCGAAGGTGAAGCGCTGCTGACCGGTCTGCACGTCGGTGCCGACCAGGCCCAAGGCCACGCCGAACACCACCATGCCGATCGCCTTGATGACCGAACCCTGCGCCAGAACCGAGGCGATGATCAGGCCCAATAGCATCAGCGAGAAATAGTCCGCTGGGCCGAAGGAGAGCGCCACCTGCGTCAGCAGCGGACCCGAGGCCGCGACCAGAACGGTCGCCACAGAACCCGCGAAGAACGACCCGATGGCCGCAGTCGCCAGCGCAGCACCGGCGCGCCCATTGCGCGCCATCTTGTAGCCTTCGAGCGTGGTGACGACCGATGACACCTCACCTGGAAGGTTCAGCAGAATGGCCGTTGTCGAACCACCATACTGCGCGCCGTAGAAGATGCCCGCGAGCATGATGATCGCGGTCGTCGCCGGCAGGCCGAAGGTGATCGGCAGCAGCAGCGAAATCGTCGCCACCGGCCCGATCCCCGGCAACACGCCGATGGCGGTGCCGATCAGCGCGCCCAGCAGCGCGAAGGAAATATTCTGGAGCGACAGCGCGACACCGAAGCCGTGCGCCAGGTTGGTCAGGAGGAGTTCCATGGTGTGTTCTTTCTCCCGATCAGGTCGGCCAAAGGTTGACGCGGATGTCCAGCTCGCGAATGAACACGAACCAGCACAACACGAGCAGGAAGGCGGTCAGCCCCAGCACGCCGAGCGGCTTGCGGATATGGTCGCGCTCCGCGAGGCAGGCCAGCAGGATGGTGCCGATCAGCGCCAGGTAGAAGCCCAGCTTTTCCAGGAACAGGCCGAAGATGCACATGCACGCGCAAATCAGCCCCAGGTAGCGCCAGCCCGGCGGGATCGCCAGCACCAGGAAGCCCACCAGCATGCCGATGCCCACCGCATTGTAGCCCTGGCTGAAATAGCCGCCGGCACCGCGGATGAAATACCAGGCCAGGACGCCGGCCACCATCGCCGCGACGAAGGCGACGAATTCGCCCTGCGTCCAGGCGGCCATGGTGCCGTCGGTCTCGGGGCTGCGAATCCACAGCGCGATGGCACCGGCCGCGATGGCACCGGCCATGATGGTGAAGGTCACCACCTTGTCCGCGCGCACGCCGCCATATTGCGTCAGGTAGAGGGTGCCGGCCGCGGTCGCGAACATCAGCACCGAGACGATGCGCACGATGTCGATACCCTCGGGCTTCACCACCTCCACGCGCTCACCGCGCTTGCCGAAGCTGACGAAGATGACCAGCGCGCCCAGGCCTGCCTGCAGCAGGAAGACCATCCAGGGCATGTAGCCCGGGCCCATGCGCCGTGCGGTGCCGAGATTGTGGTCCATGTTCAGGAACAGGCCGATTGTGGCCAGCAGGACCAGGAACAACCCGGCCACCACATCCCTGTGATTGATTCTCATCCCTTGTGCCTCTCCCAGACGCGGCATCGCGGGTGGGTGCGGCGGGTGTGCCCTGCGGTCACGGCCCGTTATCCCCCGGAGCTTTGCCAAACTTCCGCCATGTTGCGCATTGCAGCGCTGCCGTCCAGTCCAATGCGCAATGGCATTTCGTCCACGTGCCCTCGCGCGACATAAACACAGCAGGTCAGTCGGGCGTTGCACCCGATGCGCGCACCAAGGGCGCCCACAGCGCGACCTCACGCCGCACAAATTCCGTGTACTCCGCAGGCGTCATTGCACCAGGTGTTCCGCCAAGTTCCGCAAAGCGCGCGCGGATATCGGGCGTTTCGAGAATCACCCGCGTCTCGCGCGCCAGGCGCTCTACAACCTGCGCGGGCATTCCCGCCGGGCCGGACAATCCGAACCAGGTCGTGCTGACCACATCGAAGCCCTGTTCGCGCATCGTCGGCACATCGGGGAAGGCGGGGTGGCGCGCTTCGCTGCTCATCGCGATGGCGCGCACGCTGCCCTGGCGGATATGCGACGCAGCCGATGGCAGGCTGTCGGACATCAGCGGCACCTGGCCGGCAATCACTGCGGTCATCGCGGGGCCGGCGCCGCGGAACGGGACGTGGTTGATCTCCTTGCCCAAGGTCTGCCCCAGCCGCACGATCAGCATGTGGTTGGAAGACCCGGCACCGGAACTCGCCATGTCCAACCCCTGCGGCCGCGCGCGATGCTGCGCCACCAGATCCGCCAGATTCGCGATGCCCGAACGCGGGTTGGCGACGAACACCGAGGGGTTGGAAATCAGCAGCGCGACATGCGTGAAATCGCGCACCGCATCATAGCGGATGTTGGGATACAGCGTCGGCCCGATGCCGTGGCTGGCGATGTTGCTCATCACCAGCGTCAGCCCATCGGGTGCGGCTTGCGCCGCCCTCAGGCTGCCCACCGTGGCGCCGGCGCCGGCGCGATTCTCGACCGCGATGGCCACACCCAGTCGCTCAGCCAGCGGGGTTGCGACCATGCGCGCGACCAGATCGGTCGTGCCACCTGGCGCGAAGGGCACGATCAGCCGGATGGACCCGCTGGGCCAGCCTTGGGCGAAGGCAGGTCCCGCAAGCGGCGTGGCAAGCAGGGCGCGGCGCGCGATGGTCATGGACATCTCCCGTTCTTGGCATGCGCTATCGCAAACCGGGCGGGCGCGGGCAAGCGCCGCCTGGACAGCGCGGCCCGGCGGCAGGATGGTTGCGCCATGCCCCTGCCCAATGACCTGACCTCGCATCTCGCCACCGCGACGCAGCGCATCGAAGCGCTGCTGATCGCGACCCGGCGCGACATCCACGCGCACCCCGAACTCGGCTTCGAGGAGGTGCGGACCGCCGGCATCGTCGCGGCGGAATTGACACGCCTTGGCATCGCGCATCGCACCGGCGTGGGCCGCACCGGCATCGTCGCCGAAATCCAGGGCGGCCGGCCGGGCAAGACGCTGGCCATCCGCGCCGACATGGACGCGCTGCCCATCCATGAGGAAACCGGCCTGGATTTCGCCAGCACCGTGGCCGGAAAAATGCACGCCTGCGGGCATGACATCCACACCACCACATTGCTCGGCGTGGCAGAGGTGCTGCGCGACCTGGCCCCCGATTTGTCCGGCACCATCCGCCTGATCTTCCAGCCGGCCGAGGAAATCCTGGAAGGCGCGCCCGCCATGATCGCCGATGGTGCGGCGGATGGCGTGGACCTCGCACTCGGCTTCCACAACATGCCCGATATGCCGGTGGGCGGCTTCGGCTTCGTCCGCGGCATGGCGCTGGCGGCATCCGACCGCTTCGACATCATCGTGCAGGGCAAGTCCGGCCACGCGGCGCACCCCTATGCCAGCGTGGACCCGATCGTAGCGGCGGCGCAGTTGATCACGCAGCTGCAGACGGTGGTGTCGCGCGAACAGAAGGCGATCCACCCCTGCGTGGTGACGGTGGGCATGGTGCAAGGCGGTGCGACCTACAACATCATCCCCGAACGTGTGCACCTGAAGGGCACGGTGCGCACGCTGCACCCCGAAGCGCGCGATGTGGCAGAGGCCGCGATTCGTCGGCTGTGCGCGGGCATCGCGACCGGCCTGCGCTGCGGCGTGGACGTGACCTATCGCCGCCTGGTGCCCAGCCTGCGCAACGATGACCGCGTGCTGGAACCGGCGATCCGCAGCGTGGAGAATCACTTCGGACTGACGGCGCAGGAAAAGCCGCCATCGATGGGGGCTGAGGATTTTTCGGCCTTTGCCGACCGCGTGCCGAGCTTTCATTTGTTGGTCGGCGCCGGCGCACCGGGCCGCGATGATCGGCTGCACAACGCGCACTACCAGCCCGATGAAGCCTGCATCGGCTTGGGCGTGCAGGCGCTCTCGCGCATCGCCGTGGACATGCTGCGCGCCTGATGCCGCGCATCGCTGAACTGACAGCGCCGGAGGTTGCCGCGCGCATCGGCGCGGGTGCGGTGGTGCTGCTGCCGATGGGCAGCACGGAAACGCATGGGCCCGCCGCGCCGATGGGCGATTACCTGCTGGCTGAGCGGATTGCGCTGCTGGCGGCGGTGCGCGCGGATGCGTTGGTCGCACCCGCTTTACCCTTCGGCGGTGAGGATTTTTTCGCGGGCGTTCCGGGTGGCGTCGCACTGACGCATGCCACGCTGTCCGCCCTGCTGCGCGAGGTGCTGGGCGGCCTGATCGCCGGCGGCGCGCGCCGCGTGCTGATCATCAACGGCCATGGCGGCAACATCCCGGCCATCGAGGAAAACCAGCGCCGCATCCGGCAAGCGCATGGCCTGCTGCTGCCCGCGCTGCATCTGTGGCGCGAGGCGACGGCGCTGTTGCCCGCGCTTGGCGCGGATGCCGCCGCGACCGGGCATGGCGGCAATCCGGTGCTGTCCGTCGCACTGCACCTGCTGCCCGAATTGTGCCGGCCCGCAACACTGGCGCCGCGCGCGCCGGGCGGCACATTGTTGGGCCAACCCGTCGCCGGTTTCGGCGGCGTGAAGCTCGGTGGTGTTACCATCGGCGTGCCGACGCTGATCAACGACATCGCGCCTGGCGGCACCCAAGCCGCGGACCCGCGCAGCGCGAATGCCGCACTCGGCGCGCGGATCACCGAAGCACTCGTCGATGCGGCATGCGCCGCCATCGCCGCATTGAAGGACCATGGTGGATGAAGATTTGCGTTTTCGGCGCCGGCGCCATCGGCGGGCATATCGCCGGACGGCTGGCGAAGGGCGGTGCTGATGTGTCCGTCGTCGCGCGCGGCGCGCAACGCGATGCGCTGGCCGCGCGCGGCCTGACCGTGCGCGCGCCCGATGCCGAATGGCATTGCACACCGCGCGTCGGCACGCCGGAAGAACTCGGCCCACAAGACGCGGTGCTGATCACGACCAAGCAGACCGGGCTTGCCGGCGTGGCGCGCGCCATCGGCCCGCTGCTGGGGCCGAACACAAGCGTGACCTTCGTGATGAACGGCATCCCCTGGTGGTATTTTGACGCAACACCCACGCCGCGCCGCCTGCCGCTGGTGGATGCCGCCGATGTGGTGCGCGACGCGATCGGTGTGCCGCGCACGATCGGCGGCGTGGTGTGGTCCGCCTGCACGGTGGTGGAACCCGGCGTGGTGCAGGTGGCCAGCGCGACATCGCGCCTGATCCTGGGCGAAATTGACGGCCGCGACAGCCCGCGCGCGCAGGCCATTGCCGATGCGCTGAAGGCAGGCGGAATGGGCGCCAAAGTGGTGCCCGATATCCGCACCGAATTGTGGAACAAGCTGATCGGCAACCTGGCCAATGGCCCGCTGTGCCTGCTCTCGCGCCTGAACATCCGCGAGACCTTCCAGGACGCGGCCGTGAAGGACGCCGCGTTGCGCGTGATGGAAGAAGCCATCGCCATCGCGAAAGCCCTCGGCGTGCCGATGCAGATCGACGCGGCCGACCGCATCGCGCGCAGCATCGACACACCGCACAAGCCCAGCATCCTGCAGGACCTTGAAGCCGGGCGGCCGATGGAAATCGACAGTCTTTTTGTGCAGCCCCTGGAATTGGGCCGCGATGCGGGCGTGGCGGCGCCCATGTTGGAACTCACCGTCGCACTGGCCCGCCAGGCCGCGCGCGCAACAGGAACATACCCATGACCATCACCCTCTATGGCGTCGCGCGCTCGCGCGCATCGCGCAACCTGTGGCTGCTGCATGAGGTGGGCATGCCGTTCGCGCATGTGCCGGTGATCCAGGTCGGACGCCTGGCGGACCCCGCGTCGCAGATCAACACGCAAAGCACAGAATTCCTGGCGGTGAACCCGACCGGCAAAATCCCCGCACTGGTCGATGGTGATCTGGTGCTGAACGAATCGCTGGCGATGAATCTCTACCTGGCGAAGAAGGCCGGCGGCCCACTGGCACCGCGCGATCTGGCCGAAGATGCACGCATGACCGCACTCGCCATCTGGGCGATGACCGAGGTCGAGCCGCACACCATCAACATCCTCTACAACCGCGTGATGAAGCCCGTGGCGGAGCGCGACGAGAGCGTCGCACAAGCCGCCATCGCGGCAGTGGCCGCCCCCTTCGCCGTGCTCGACGCAGCACTGGCCGCCACCGGCTTCCTGGTCGGCGGCCGCTTCACCGTCGCCGACATCAACACCGCCGAAGTGGTGCGCTACGCCATGCCCGTGCCCGCGTTGTTCGACGCCGCACCGCGCGTCAAAGCATGGATGGCCGCCTGCCACGCGCGCCCCGGCTACAAGGCCATGATGGCGGGCCGCGACGCCGAACCAGCGTGATCCACGCGCTGGCCGATGATCCAGCCAGCATCGACGTCTGGCTGGCGCGCAGCGAAGCCCTGCATCGCACGCTGCGCCCCGCTTTGCCCACGGACTATGCCGGCACCATGCGCCGGATGTTCAACGAAGCCGCGGCGATGGTCGTGCTGCATGACGCCGGCGCGGTGCGCGCGCTGGCCGTCTTCCGCCACCACCACACGACCTTCCAGGGTCATCGCTTCTACATCGATGATCTGGTGACGGATGAGAAACTGCGCGGCGCCGGCCATGGCGCCGCACTGCTGGCGTGGTGCGAAGCGCGCGCCCGCGCGCTCGGCTGCGACACACTGGCGCTGGATTCCGGCGTGCAACGCGCGGCGGCACATCGCTTCTATTTCCGCGAACGCTTCGCCATCGCCTCCTTCGGATTCACGAAATCTCTTTCGGCATAGCGGTCTGCCCCAGCACCCAGCCTTCCCAACGGCGCACCCAATCGTCATCGGGAACGTGGTCGGGCCGTGCGCCATCAATCACGCGCAACATGGCCAGCAAACCCAGCACGCAATCCAGCTTGTCCTCGCCATCCGCCGCCGCGCCGAAGCCATCACGAATCGCATCGCGCAGCGCGGGTTCAGCCATGCCGCCCGCGCATTCCAGCAAGGCCGGCGCCAAGGCGCGCCGCGCCACAACATCGCGCTTGCTGCCAGGAATCCGCAGGCCCAATTGGCGCAACGCTTCCGCCGGATACACCTCCGCCAACACCGCCTGGCCTGGTGCGGCCAACGCATGCAGCGGCCCATCGAAAGGCCACAACCGATACGGCGCATCGGCCGCCAAGGCAGGCGCCAACCAATCGCGCCACGCGCTGATCGCGGCCTTGCCCGACTGGTTGGCACCCAAGGTCCAGAACACCGGCGCGCCGGCGGGGCGTTCGGCGGTCGCGCGGTCGCACAGCCGCGACAGATCCGCCGCTGCGTCAAACCCCAGCGCCCGCGCATGCGACAACCGCGTCATCCCCTTCACGCCGCGCGCCGGGTAGAATGGCCGCGCGGGCGCAACAGTGCAGAGCGATTCGCTCACATCGAAAAACGCCGCATCCGCCGCGCGCCCGCGCAGGAATTCGGGAAAACCCGCTTCACCACGCCCGCGCGCGAAGGCCCGCGGCACGCCCAGCGGCAGGTCAAGGCCCATGACCACTGGCACGCCCTCCGCGCACAGCGCACGCAGCAGCGCGGCGGGATCACCGACCAGGCATGGCGGCGCGATACGCCAGCCACGCGCGCCGCGCCTGGCCATGCAGAAAAATCTTTTTCCCGCGTGCATCGACCAGTCGGCGTGCAGCGTAATCATTCTGCTTGCGCCGCCGCGCATCGCTGCGGCAGCCTGACCACCGAGAGAGGCACACATCGATGAGCGCGATCACACGCCCAGATGGCAGCTATGGCGCCGTCGCAAAAATCTTCCATTGGCTGACCGTGCCGCTGATGGTCGGCGCCATCGCGACCGGCTGCGTCATCGGCTTCATCCGCGACAGTTCGAAATTTGATTTCTACACCATCCATGAAAGCATCGGTTTCACCCTGCTGCTGGTCGCCATTGCGCGCATCATCTGGCGCCGCTTGAGCCCGCCGCCACCGCTGCCCGACCACCTGCCGGCCAACATGCGCCTTGCTGCGAACGCCGTTCACCACGCGCTCTATGCCGCGCTCATCATCCAACCGGTGCTGGGCTTCTTCGGCGCCAATGCCTGGGGTTTCCCGATGGCGGGTCCGACCGCCTATCTCGGCTTCATCAATTTCCCGACCATCATGCCGAAGATGGAGTGGCTGGGCTGGCTGCTGCTGGAGCTGCACAAATACCTGGGCTGGGCGATCATCCCGCTGCTGCTCGCGCATATCGCAGGCGCCATCTACCACCACGCGATCCGCCGCGACGGCACGCTGATGCGCATGGTGTAGGTCACGCGCGCGCCAGCACGAAGCGGCATTCCGCAGCACCGGCCGCGAGGCACGCCACTTCCTCGCAGGTCACCGCCGCATCCATGCCGGCATCGGCCAGCACATGCCGGAAGCCGCCGGCGAAACTGCCCTCGAACATCGCGCAGACGGGGCGCCCAGCACCCGGATTGGCCAGCGCAAAGGCGGAGTTGCGCACCACCACTTCCGCCATGCCTGCGGCCACATCCAGCCGCGTGATCGCGAAGCGGCCATAACCGCGCTGCGACAGCCGCTTCAGGTAGTGCCGAAAAGTGTCAGCCGCACTCAGCCCATGCGTGCGTTGTTCCGCGGCACACCACTGCCGCGCGGATGTCTCGGCGGAACCGAACAGCATGGCGCGAAACGCATCCCGCCCCAGTGCTGCTTCCGTATCGCGCAGCAGGTTCGCCAGGAAATGGCGCGGCACATACAGCATGGGCATGCCATCGGTGCGCCAGATTCCGGTCTCGGCCTCGACATCGATCGGCACTTCGGGTGCGGGCATGGCCATCTCCTTTTGCGCGGCGCATGCTGGGCGCGTCGCGTGGCGCTGCCAAGCAGGAGGTGATGCGCATGTCGCTGGAGAAGGTGCTTGACGCGATCAGCGCGGACCCGCTGCTCGGCTTCGATTTCGCAGCCATCTGCGATGCCGGCGGCAGGCTGGCGGGCAGCCCTTCGGCGACATCGGCCTTCACCTTCGCCGCACTTCGCATGGGTGCCATCGGCATGGTGCGCAACGAGCCCAGCGCCTATGCCGGCTGGACCTGCCACGATGCGCGGGTCGAAACGCCCGATGGCAGCGCGGTGGACTGCACGCCGCTGCTGGGTGCGATGCCCTGCAATGGCGTGACCTTCGACATCCGCGACTGCGGGCGCGGCGCGCCGGGGCAATACAATGACGTCACCGGCGCATGCGTGCTGGCGCGGCACGAATACCCTTTCGCGACCCACGCGCTGCATCGGCGCGTGAAGCTCGCCGCCGCGCGCGACGCCGGTGCCGCCGCCTTCCTGATCGTGCAGCCGGAACCAGGTGTTGGGCCGGTTTCCGGCTCATCCGGCCGTGCGGGTGGCGATGGCATTCCAGCCCTTGGCATCAGCATCGAAGGTGCCGCGCGGCTGCGCGAGGCCGGTCGCGCGCGGCTTGTCATCGAGGCCGATGACCACCCCGCCGAAACACCGAATCTCGTGCTGGACATCCCTGGGCGCGGCAACCAGTGCGTCGTGCTGTCCGCGCATCTCGATGGCCATCCGCTGGGCGATAGCGCCATCGACAATGCCAGCGGTGTGGCGGCAGCGCTGGCCATCGCGCGGGCGTTCGCGCCGCATATGGCGGCCTCACCACGCGGGCTGATGCTGTGCATCTTCGGCGCGGAGGAATGGGCGCTGGCCGGCAGCCGCGCCTGGTTGGCGGCGCAAGCGCCGGCACTGCGCGCGCGCATGGCGGTGAACATCAATCTCGATTCCATCGTCGGCAGCGCGCGGCTGACCGCACTGACCAGCGGCTTTGCCGAACTGCCCGCGCTGATGCGCGGCGCATTGCCCGGCATCGGCATCCATGAACCGCTGATGCCCAACAGCGACCACGCGAATTTCGCGGCCATCGGCATGCCGGCCGCGCGAATCATCGCCGGCTTCGACGAACCCGACAGCCGCCTGAAGTATCTGCTGACCGCCGCTGACCGACGGCGCCTCGTGCCGGATGCGGAACTGCGTGCGGCAACTTTGGCCGCCGCCCGCATCACCTGGGCGGCGCTGCACGCGGCGGGTTAGTTCACTTCGATATTCGCCTCACGCACCACCTGCCGCCAGCGCGCGATATCAGCGCTGATGATCCGCGCGAGTTCGGCCGGCGTGCTGGCCTCGATGGTGAAGCCCGCCTGCGTCAGCCGCGCCGTGACATCCGCCTGGCGAAGTGCTGCGGTCACCGCCGCGTGCAGCCTTTCCACCACCGGCGCCGGCGTGCCTGCGGGGGCCACGAAGGCGGACCAGGACGCGCTGATCACCTCGGGCAATCCGGCCTCCAGCATGGTCGGCACATCGGGCAGTGCGGAGAATCGGCGCGGCCCGGTGATGGCGATGGCGCGCAGCGCGCCCGACTGCACTTGTGGTGCCACCGTCGCCGCATTCAGGATGGACGCCTGCACCGTGCCCTGCACCATCGCCTGCATCGCAGGCGCGCCGCCGGGGAAGGGAATATGCGTCGCCTGCGTGCCGGTGCGCCGGAGGAACAGCTCCATGCCCAGCTGTTCCGTGCTGCCCACACCGCCCGATGAAAACGCCGCGCGCCCGCCTTCGCGGCGCAGCCATTCCACGGTTTCGGCCACGTTGCGCGCCGGCACGCCGGGATGCACGACCAGCATATTGGGCACCACCATCGCCAGCGTGACGGGCGCGAAATCGCGCTCCGCATCATAGCCTGGTGCGCGCATCACGACGGGGTTGATGGTCAGCGTGCCGCTGGCCGCGACCAGCATGGTGTGGCCATCCGCCGGTGCGGCCGCGACGTAACGCGCGCCGATGGCACCGGTGGCGCCGGGGCGGTTCTCCACCACCACATTCTGCCCGAAGGCCTGTTGCAGATGTGGTGCGACCAGGCGCGCCACGATGTCATTCGGCCCGCCTGGCGCGAAGGGCACGACCAGCGTGACCTGGCGCGTCGGCGACCAGCTCTGGGCATGCGCGAGCGCGGGCGCGGCAAGCAGGGCAAGGGCGATGCGGCGTGTCGTCATGATCACATCAGAAAGCCTTCACGCGGGAGGCGCAAGCGTCACGATCAGGTTGCCCGCGGCGTCGCATACAGCGCTGGCCCAGGGCGGCAGCACGAGGGTGGATTCGCGTTCTTCGATCAGCGCGGGGCCGGCGATGGTATCGCCCGCGGCAAGATGCCTGCGGTCATGCACCGGCGTGTCGTGCCACGCACCATCGAACCAGGCGCGGCGACTGCCCTTGCGCGATGCACCGCCCGCCGCGCGCGGCGCCAGCGCGACCGCGGGCTTGGCGCCCGACACGATGACCTGCCAGGAGACGCACTCGACCGGCAGCGACGGTTCGGTGCGGCCGTATTGGCGCAGATAGGCGGCTTCGAAGGCGCTGCGGATGGCGGCGTGGTCGGCGCCGGCTGATATGTCGGCCTCCACCTGGAAGCCTTGCCCGGCATAGCGCAGCGCGCCGATGATGCGCGTGCTGGGCGCGGTGACGCCGGCGTCCGCGACCAATGCGCGGCCTTCGGATTCCATCGCGGTGATGCGTGCGCGCAGCGCGGCCAGGTCCAGCGTGGCCAACGGCGCCACCCAACCCTGCACGAAGGCGAAGGCGATAGGCGAGGCGAGAAAACCCAAGGCCGATGCGACGCCCGCGCCCGCCGGCACGACCAGTTCACGCGCGCCCAGTTTGCGCGCGATCTGGCACGCATGCACGGGGCCTGCGCCGCCGATCGGCACCATCGCATAGGCATCCGCGCGCCGCGCCTTTTCCAGCGCGTGGATGCCCGCGGCCTGCGCCATCGCGGTGTTCACGCTGTCATGCAGCGCCCAAGCCGCGGCGATGGGCGTGACGCCAAGCGGTTCGGCCAGGTGCACCGCTATGGCCGCTTCGGCGGCGGCGACATCCAGCGCCATTTCGCCGCCCAGGAAATTGCCGGGTGCCAGGTAGCCCAGCAGCAGGTCCGCATCCGTCACCGTGGGCCGCGTGCCGCCCAGCCCATAACAGGCCGGCCCCGGATCGGATGACGCGCTTTCGGGACCCACGCGGATCAATCCCAGATGATCCACACGCGCGATCGAACCGCCCCCCGCGCCGATCTCGATCATGTCGATCACCGGCACCTTCAGCGGCAGGCCGCTGCCCTTGCGGAAGCGGTCCACGCGCGCAACTTCGAAGTCCAGGGATCGCAGCGGTTCGCCGGCATCGATCAGGCAGGCCTTGGCGGTGGTGCCGCCCATATCGAAGCACAGGATGTCCGGTCGCGCGGCAGCGGCGCCGAACAACGATGTCGCCTGCACGCCGCCGGCGGGGCCGGACTGCACGCAGCGGATCGGGAAGCGGCGTGCGGTGGCGGCCGAAACAAGCCCGCCATCGGAGAGCATCAGCATCAACGGACCAGTCAACCCGGCACTGTCCAGGCCCGCGCGCAGCCGGTCGATGTAGCGTTCGAAAACGGGCAGCACATAGGCGTTGCAGATGGTGGTGGACGCACGTTCGTATTCGCCGATTTCCGGCACGACATCGGATGAGAGGGAGACCGCGATGCCCGGCACTTCCTCCGCCAGGATCGCGGCCATGCGGCGTTCGTGAACAGGGTTCAGGAAGGCGTGCAGGAAGCACACCGCGACCGCGCGCACGCCCGCATCGCGCAGCGCGCGCGCGGCGCTGCGGGCGGCGTTTTCTCCCAGCGGCGCGCGCACGGAACCATCCGGCAGCAGGCGTTCCGGCACACCGAAGCGCAGCCGTCGTGGCACCAGCGGCGCGGGCACTTCCATGTGCAGGTTGTAGGTGTCGTGCCGCAGTTCCGTGCCGATCTCGACAATGTCGGAAAAGCCATCCGTCATGATCAGACCGGTCAAGACACCACGGCGTTCGATCAGCGCATTGGCCACCAGCGTGGTGCCGTGGATCACATGCCGCACCTGCCCGGCATCGGCGTTGTTCTCCGCCAGCAAGCGGCGGATGCCATCCAGCACGGCCTGTTCGGGCGCGTGTGGCGTGGTCAGCACCTTGCCATTCATGATGCGACCGTCGCGTTCGTCCAGCATCACCAGGTCGGTGAAGGTGCCGCCGATGTCCACGCCGATTCTGTATGGCATCGGATTCACGCTCGGCTCCTCGCTGTCGGTGCGGTGGGCTGCATCAGACGTAGCCTTCCTGCGCATCGCGCGCGCGTGCTTCGGCTTGGCGCTGTTCCGGCGCGCCGAAGCCGCCGCCACCTGGTGTTTCGAAGGTCAGCACTTCACCAGGTGCCAGTGTCAGCCGTGCCTTGGCCGGTGCGATCGCGCCGTTGCGCAGGTCGCGCCCCGCGCGGCCCGGCCCGCCGCCGAGCAACCCACGCGGCGGGTGCTGCACGCGCTCATGGCGATAGGTCGCGGTGACGGGCTTCTCGCCCACGACCTCGAAGGAAAGGCGCTGCGAAAGCCCGCCACGCATTGCGCCATCGCCGCCGCTGCCCGGGATCAGGCGCTTCTCGGTGATGAGCATCGGCACCGCGTTCTCGAACTGCTCCACCGATTGCGTCGCGACATTCGACGGGAAAGACAGACACGCCGCGCCATCGCGCTGCGCCGATGCGCCATGCCCGCCATTCATGAAGAACATCCGCACATAGCGCCGGCCATCCGCGTGTTCTCCGGTGAAGTACACGTTCCACAAGGGGCTGCCGGATTCGGCAATGACGCGATCGGGGATAAGCTGCCCCAGCGCGGACAGCACCAGCATCGGCAGGTAGTGGCCCGTCAAATGCCGCCCCCAAACCGGCGCGGGACGGCGCGGATTGACGATGGAACCTTCGGGCGCGATCAGCCGGATCGGGCGGAAACTGCCATCATTGTTCGGTGTCTCCGGGTCGAAGGCGCACTTCACCGCGTAGTTGGAATAGGCGCGCGAGAAATTCAGCGGCGAGTTCACCGGGCGTGCGATCTGCGCATCGGTACCGGAGAAATCCAAGGTCAGTTCATCGCCGGCGATCGCCAAGCGAAGCCGGATGGTGACAGGATGTTCGAAGCCATCCGCGGTCACTTCATCGCGCACTTCGCCATCCGGCGCCTCGCGGATGGCACGGCGCATCGCGGCTTCTGAGCGTGTGAAGATCGCATCCGCCAGGTGGTCGATGCTGGCGATGCCCTCCTCGGCCATGATGCGCAGCAGCGCGTGTTCGGCGCGATCATAAGTGGCGTTCAACGCGCGCAGATCGCCCAAGGTTTCGCCAGGCTGGCGCAGATTGGCTTCCAGGAAAGCCACCACATCCTCGTTCTCGACACCGCCCTTCACGAAGCGCGCGATGGGGATGTTCAGCCCTTCTTCCCACGCATCACGCGCCTCCACGCTCGGCGCGCCGCCGATATCGGTGGAATGGAAGGTGCCGCCGATCCAGGCGATGATGGCACCCTGGCGGAACACCGGCTTGATGGTGGTGATGTCGTTCAGATGCCCGGTGCCGAGATAGCCGTCATTGGAAATCAGCACATCGCCCGGGCACAGCCGTTCGGCGGGGAAGCGCGCCAGCATATGCGCGAGCGTCACGGGCATGGTACCCACGAAGGACGGCACCGAGCGCGATGACTGCGCGAATTGCCGCCCCGCGCTGTCCATCAGCCCGATCGCCATGTCCCAGTTGTCGCGCACAACGGAGGAGAAGGACGAACGCACAAAGCCCTGCGCGGCTTCGTCCATCAGGCCCGAAATGCGCGCCCATGCGGTGCCGAGTTGCAAGGCGCTCAGCATGGGTGGGCCTCGAAGCGCTGCGTGGGGGCGACGAATTCTTCCTGTGCGGCGACGGTCAGCACTTCGCGCGATCCGGCTTCGGCGGTGCGACGCAACAGCCCGAACACAGATGAAGCCGCAGCCTCCAGCGCCGCCTTCGCGCTGCCCGTGCGCATGCGGTGCAGCATGAACAGCGCCGAAATCGCATCGCCTGCGCCGTTCACTGACAGTGGCAGAAGCGGCGTCTGCACGCGCCAGAAACCACCATTCTCCGCGGCGATCAGGCGTCGCGTCGAAGCTGGTCAGCAGCACGCAACGCGGTCCGCGCGCCTGCAATGCCGCGATGGCGGCCTTCGCGCCATCCAACGTACCGGCATTCATGCCCGTCAGCCATTCCAGTTCGAAGCGGTTCGGTGTCGCGATATCGGCCAGCATCAGCGCGCGGTCGCGGAAGAATTCGGGGATGCCGGGCCGCACGAAAACCCCGCGCCCGACATCGCCGATCACCGGATCGCAGCAATAGATCGCGCGCGGGTTGGCGGCCTTCACGCGCGCCACCGCATCCAGGATCGCATCGCCGATATCCGCACCGCCCACATAGCCCGACAGCACCGCATCGCAACGCGGCAGCACGCCGCGTTCCTCAATACCCGCCACGCATTCGCGGATCAGGTCACCGCCAAAAACCTGGCCGCGCCACGCGCCATAGCCGGTGTGGTTGCTGAACTGCACGGTGTGCAGGCCCCACACTTCCGCACCCAAGCGCTGCAACGGAAACATCGCGGAGGCATTGCCGACATGGCCATAGGCCACCCAGGACTGGATGGAGAGAATGTTCTCCATCATTGCTCCCGCCACGGGTGCTGGTTCCACAGCGCCTGGTAGTTGGTGCGCAACGCCTGCAATTCCGCCAGATACGCTTCGGGTGCGAGGAAGCGCAGCGGCAGGAACTGGTTGCGCGCGGCGGTTTGGAATTCGGGGTCGGCCACAGTGCGCTGGATGGACAGCGACAGCCGCGCCAGCACATCGGCCGGGATGCCCGCAGGCGCGGCCATGCCACGCATCGAGCCTTCAACGACATCGAAGCCAAGCTCGCGCAGCGTCGGCAGATCGGGCATTTCCGACCAACGCGTCGCACCCATCTGCGCCAGCGGCCGCAGCAGATTCTGGCGCATCTCGTTGATGCCCTCGGCGACATTCATCACCGCCACCGGAATCGCGCGCGACAGCAGGTTCTGCTTGACCTGCGCGCTGCCGCCGAAGGGCACATGCAGGAACTGCACATTGGCCTTCCGTTCCAGCGCCAGCATCGCCAGGTGGTCATCGGAACCGACGCCAGTGGTGCCATAGCCAATGCCGCCGGGGTTGCGCCGCGCCGCGTCCAGCAACCCCGCAAGGTCACGGATGTCGCTGTCCGCGCGCACCCAGATGCCGCCCGGATCATCGACGATATTGGCGATGACCTGGAAATCCTCCAGCCGGAAACGCGTGCGGCGTTCGATCGGCAGCGTCACGATATGCGGCGTGTTGATAAAGCCAATCGTGTAGCCATCGGGCCGCGCGCGCGCGAGTTCACCAAAGCCGATTTCACCGCCGGCACCCGGGCGGTTCATCACCACGACGGAGACACCAAGGTCGCGTTCCATGAAGCGCGCGATGGTGCGCCCAGCGACATCCGTGCCGCCGCCCGCGGCGAAGGCGATGACCATCGTGATCGGGCGGTCCGGCCGCCATTCCTGCGCCAGCGCGGAGGCTGGCAGGATGGCGGGAATGGCGAGCAGTTGGCGGCGCTGCATGGCGTTTCTCCTCATGCGATCATTGTGCCTGGAAGCTCGGCGATCAACCAGCCGCGCGGGTCCATTGTCGCGATGTCGCCGGCACCCAGCAGGATCGTGGTGCTCGGGCTTTCCAGGATGGCGGGGCCTGCGATGCGCGCGCCGTCGGCCAGCGCGCCGAAGCGATGCACCCGCCGCACCAGGCGCCATCGAGCCGGATGCGCCGCACGGTCGCGGGCGGCATCGGCGGCGCGCTGTAGCGCCCGGCATCGCCATCCAGCCGGCCGAGAGCGGCCACGCGGGCGTTGACCATCACCACCTCGTCGCCCTCCAGCGCATAGGTGAAGAGTTCGCGGTGGCGGTCGTGGAAGGCCTGGCGCATGGCATCCGGCGTGGTGCGGCCATCGAGGTTCACGGCGATTTCGAAGACCTGTTCGCCATAGCGCATGTCGGCCGCGCGCGTGGTGCTGATGGGGCCGTCGAACCACTCGGCCATGCGCGCGCGGGCCTGCGATTCCAGTTCGCGGAAGGGCGCGTCGTCGGCGGGCATGGCGCCGATGCTGCGCGACACCTCGAAGCGCAGATCGGTGCGCAGCATGCCCCAGGCGGACAGGCCCGCGGCAAACAGCGGCACGGCGAAGCGCCGCATGCCGAGGTCGCGCGCGACGGCACTCGCATGC
>JAAFHD010000139.1 GCA_013298245.1 Alphaproteobacteria bacterium | reverse complement strand
CACGGCGATCCGCGCTGCGGTTGCAGCGGTTGCCCCGGCGGCGGCCTGGGAGATCGGGGATATTGGGCCGCGTTCGCACTCGGTCGAACAGCTGGACATGTTGGCGCAGGAGGCAAAGCTCTCCACGACCGGCTCCCCGACCGCGCGCCTGAAAGTGTTGGGCAAGGCCGGCAGAATGCAGGACGCCAAGGCCTTGGCCTTGCGGCATTGGGACGAGGTTTCCACGAACGCGGTCCGCCTGACGGGCGCGCTTGCGCTCCCATGGGGCAGCATCGAGAGAGAGCAGATATCGCCCCGGCTGCGCGCGCTGCTGGAAGCGCCTGCAACCCCTGCCGCCATTGCCAATGTCGCTGCCCTCATGCTGTTCGCCTGGAACCGGGAGAGCGATGCCGTGGCGGCGTATATCGCCGCAGGGAGATTGTCGGAGGCCGGCATTGGGGCGGCGGCCCAATTGATACCCAAGCTGCCGCCGCCGCTGCCGGGCGGCGAACTCGCACCCGACAGCAGCGGCTTGCCGCTCACGCAGCATATCGAACCCGGCGCGAAGCACGCCATGATTGTCATGCCTTGGGGCGGAGATCGGTTTATATTTGGAATGCCGCCCGATCTTGTGCATCGAATGCTGCGGCAATTTTCCTGTCACATCCTATATCTGCACGATCAAAGCCGACATTTTTATCTGCGCGGCATACCCGGCATCGGATCAACCTACGAAGACACCATCGCTGCCATCAAGGATGTCTGCGCTCGCATGGGGGCGTCGCATATCCATATGCTGGGGTTCAGTGGCCATGCGTTCTCCGCCATCAACTATGCCATCGACCTCGGCGCGCATTCCGTCCTCGCCTACTCGCCGCGTACTTCGGCGCGGGGTGATGTGCTGGAGCAGGATCGCGCTGCGCGCCGCGCCGGGACGGAAATGCGCCCATTCATTCCCGAACAGCGGCAGGACATTCGTGCGCGTTTGCTCTCGCTGCCGGCCTATCCGCCGATGACCATTCGCTATGGCAGCGACTGCGATGTTGACGCCATGCATGCGCGCCGCCTGGACGGCATCGAGGGCGTCGAGCTGCGCCCCCATGACGGCTGGACAGGCCATGATTCCCTGATCGCCAGCATCATGCGTGACGAATTCGATAGCGATATCAGGCAGATGCTTGCGGCAAACGGCGTCCGGCGTTCGTAGCCTGCATGAATGGGACCACGCATTTTTTTCGGACACCTTTGTCGGTTCAAACGATTCCATTTGAACGGATGATCCACTAGTGTCCCGAATCAGAAGTTCGCTGCATCAGCGAACCTCTGCTTCATGGCACTAGCCCGTTGTTTTTGCAGGGTGCCGACCGTTCAGACGAACATCGGCTGAGCCGACGAACTTCTGAACCGGCACACTAGGAATTCCCAGGCATGTCCGAACCGCTATCTCGCTCGCAACTCCGCTTCCAGCACCTTCGCAAGACTGGCGGTACGACGTTGCAAACCATGCTTGGCGCGATGTTTCCGGCCTCGGAATCGGCGCGTTTCGGCGAGATCTTGAGCGCGTGCCCGACCATCGAAGAAGCGCGCGCGGTCGCACGATCAAAGCTGTTCCTGCACGGTCATGCAGATCTGCTCGAACTCGCCGATGCCAGCGCGTTCCGTTTCGCCTTCGTCAGGGACCCGTTCGCGCGACTATGTTCGGAACGCAAGCAGTGGTCCCAAGCCGGTGAGGAGAACATCCAGGCCACCGACAGGCTCACGGCAGCTGCGATGATCGTGTTCAAACCGCTGGAACTGAAAGATATTCTTTGCTTTGCCTTCGCGCACCCGCCAAGCGTCTACGCGTTCTGGAACCACATGACTTTGGCGCTGGGCGCGGGCCCGTTGCTGGAAGCCGAGCGGGGCAAGCGACCGGTCGATCACTACGATTCCAGCTTGTTCCATCTCAATTTCGGCAGTGCTGTCGCGTTGCGCTCATGGGTCCTGGACAATGCGGAGAAGCTTCTGGCCACCGCCGTGGCACGATTGAGGACCCTGAACTTCGTCGGGATCTATGAGGATTTCGACAGCGAAACTCATGAGCTGTTCGCACGGCTGGGCCTGCCGCGGCCGGATGCGATTCCTCGCCTCAATGCGAGATCGGCTTACGCTGACGAAGCCGACCCGGAGCTGCGTGCCGCCGCCAAGCCATTTCTCGCGCTCGACCAGGCGCTCTACGAGGAAGCGAGGGCGATGCGAGGCCGGCGCCAAGCCACGACGCTGACGCCGCGCAATGATCTCGGTCACCTCGTGCGGCCTGGGCAGGAACTGGTGATTGCTGCCCGGGAAGCCCCCTGCGGCCACGGTTGGCATTCCGCCCACCTGAGGCAGGATGGCCGCTGGAGCCGTTGGACGAGCGATTGCTGCAGCTATCTGCTATCCGCCGAGCCCGGTGATTATAGCTTTGAACTGCGTATGTTCGGCGCTGCATCAGAGCGCGCCATCCGCGAACTGAAGCTGACCTTTGGCCAGGCGAAGATCGGGACGACGGTCGGCCAGGACCGCGATGGGCTCTGGTTTGTCCGCGGCAGCGCTGGCATCGACAACGCCGGTGCGATACGGCTGCGGCTGGAGGTCCCCGATGCCGCCAACGGCTATGGGCTCGAGGTTGCAGAGCTGCGCTTCGGCGCAAGCGCCGTGGGCCGCGCATGAGCCGGTTGGGTGACGGCCCTGGAAGATACCTATTGCTTAAATCGACTAGTTCATTAAATTCTTGTTTAAATTGAGGCGCTTGTCCGATTTATGTGTTGTTCTTCTCGTGAAAGGGTGTTGTTCTTCTCGTGAGAGGCAGGATTTTTTGATTGTAAATTCAGCATCATTCTGCGGCGTTGCTCGCAAAATGCGCGCTCTCGCGCCGCTGCGCCTCGGTTTGGCGGGCGGCGGCACCGACCTATCGCCCTTTTGCGACGACCATGGCGGCTATGTCCTGAACTGCACCATCAATCTCTTCGCGCGCGTCACCATTACCCCTGCCACCGACGGCGTGCTCCGCTTCCACAGCACTGATCTGGGCCAGTTCGACGAATGTCTGCCGCAGCCATCGCTGCCGCGCGATGGTCTGGCGTTGCATCGCGCTGTCTACAGCCGTGTTGTCCGTGATCTCCTGGGTGGCGAGGCGCCGGCCCTGACCGTGGTCAGCTCGGTCGACGCGCCGCCGGGTTCGGGCCTTGGTTCATCCTCCGCGCTGGTCGTCGCCCTGGTGCGCGCCTTGGCGCAGTTCCTGGATGTGCCGCTGCCGCCGCATCAGGTTGCGCGCATGGCTTTTGAGATCGAGCGCATTGACCTCGGCATGGCGGGTGGGCGCCAGGATCACTACGCTGCGGCTTTCGGCGGCTTCAACATCATGGAGTTCCGGCCCGCCGACGAAGTGGTGGTCACGCCCGTGCCGCTGCCCGAGGACCATCTGCGCGAATTCGAAGGCTGCCTGCTGGTCTGTCACACCGGCCGCTCGCGGCTCTCCTCGACGATCATCGAGCAGCAGATCGACGGGCTGCGCCAGCCCGGCGGTGTATCGGTGGATGCGATGCTGCAGATCAAGCAATGTGCGGTCGAGATGCGCGCCGCATTGCAGGCTGGCGACATGGAGCGCGCAGCCCGGGCCCTGGGCCATTCCTGGGAGGCAAAGAAGCGGACCGCCGCCGCGGTCAGCAGCGGCGTGATCGACGACATCTACGCCCTGGCGCTGCGGCACGGCGCCTGGGCGGGCAAGATTTCCGGCGCCGGCGGCGGCGGCCACATGATGTTCATGGTGCCGCCGGAACGGCGTTGCACTGTGGCGCAGCGCCTGGCCGAGCACGGCCTTTCCGTTGTTCCGGTGCAGCTCGCCCCGCAAGGCAGCCTGGCCTGGGCGGCGCCCTCGCCCCGCAGCCTGGTCACCACGCCATGACCATCCACGCCTATCTCGATGCCTCGCGCGATGTGCTGCAGCGGATGCGTGCCGACCCGCAGCTGATCGCCCAAACGGAGGTCGCGGCGACCCTCTGCGTCAGCGCCATCACGGCAGGCAGCAAGGTGGTGCTCTGCGGCAATGGCGGCAGCGCGGGCGATGCGCAGCACCTCGCCGGCGAGCTGGTCTCGCGCTTCCGCTATGATCGTCCCGGCATGGCAGCCATCGCGCTCACCACCGACACTTCGGTCTTGACCGCAATCGGCAATGACTACGGCTATGAGAAGGTCTTCAGCCGCCAGGTGCAGGCGCTGGGCCGCGCGGGTGATGTGCTGGTCGCGATCTCGACCTCCGGCCGCTCGCCCAATGTGCTGGGCGCGATGGCGGCGGCGCGCGCGGCGGGCATCGCGACCATCGGCATGACCGGCGGCGATGGCGGCGCGATGGCGGCGCTGTGCGACATCGAGCTGCGTATCCCCGCCGCCGAAACGCCGTTGATCCAGCAGGGGCACATCGTGCTCGGCCATGTGCTGTGCCAGCTGATCGAAGAACGGGTGCATCCGCGCCCATGATCCGCCAATGCGTCATTCTGGTGGGCGGCCTCGGCACGCGCCTCGGCGCATTGACGCAGGCGACGCCCAAGCCGTTGCTGCCGGTCTCAGGGCGCCCCTTCCTGGAATACCTGATCGAGGATGCGGCGCGCTTCGGCTTCACGCGCATCATCCTGCTGGCGGGCCATCTGGGTGGCCAGGTGGTGCAAGGCTTCGCCGGCCGGCGGCGAGTGGCGGGGCGCGACATCGTCATCGACGTGCTGGTGGAACCCGCGCCGATGGGCACCGGCGGCGCGCTGTCGCTGTTGCGCGACATCGCCGCCCCCGCCTTCCTGCTGATGAACGGCGACAGCTGGTGCGACATCGACCTGCGCGCCTTCGCGACCGCCATGGCGCCCGATGCGCTGCTGCGGATGGCGCTGCGCCCGGTCGCCGATGCGCGGCGTTTCGGCGCCGTCGCGCTGGAGGCCGGGCGCGTGCGGCGCTTCCTGCCGCGCGGCGATGCGGCGGGCGGGCTGATGAATGCCGGCATCTATCTGGTGCGGCGCGATCTGCTGGCGCGCATCCCCGAAGGCGTTGCGTCGCTGGAGGCCGACATCTTCCCCGCTCTGGCCGCCGAGGCACTCATCGAAGGCATCGCGCGCGACGCCTTCCTGATCGATATCGGCGTGCCGGAGGACTATGCCGCCGCCCCCGAACGGCTGGCCCGCCATCGCCGCCGCGCGGCGGTCTTCCTGGACCGCGACGGCACGCTCAACCATGATGACGGCTACACCCACCGCGTGGCTGATCTGCGCTGGCTGCCCGGCGCGCGTGCGGCGGTGCGCGCGGCGAATAATGCCGGTCGCTTCGTCTTCGTCGTCACCAACCAGGCCGGCGTCGCGCACGGCTTGTACGGGTTGGATGCGGTCGATGCCTTCCACGCCCGGATGGACGAGGAGCTGGCCGAGATCGGCGCGCATATCGACGAATTTCGCGCCTGTCCTTTCCACCCCGAGGCGGCATTGGCCGAATTCCGTGCCGACAGCGCCTGCCGCAAGCCGCGCCCCGGCATGCTGCTGGACCTGGCCGCCGCCTGGCCGGTCGACATGACGCGCAGCATCATGCTGGGCGACCGTGAGACCGATATCCAGGCCGCCACGGCAGCCGGTCTGCGTGGCGTGCTTGCTTGCGGCGCCACGCCGCTCGATGCCGTGTTGCTGGGGGCGCTGGCGGCATGACCCGCACGTCATCGGAACCGGTGATTGACGTACCATGCGGCGCGCGGCACCTGCGGATGCATTGCGCGGTGACGGCCCGTTCGCCGGGTCTGCGCAACGGCGCCATTGCGCCCGGACTGCCGGCCCTGAGGGAACCCCCATGACAGACACGCTCTTCGCCGGCGCGCCGAAACGCCTGGCCATCGTCTCCAGCTACAATGAGGAATGCGGCGCGGCCTTCTACAGTTCGCGATTGAAGATTCACCTGGAGGCGGCCGGCCACAGCGTGACGATCAAGCGCCTGCCCGTCTCGCTGCTGCGGGTGCATACGCCGCGCAGCATCCGGCTCAAGGGCGATGCCGAAATCCGCCGGATCGCCGGCGAGCTTGGCGAATTTGACGCGGTGCTGCTGCAATTCGAACCGGGGCTTTACGGCACCCGCCGGCGCACCTCCTACCGGCGCGTCCGCACGCTGCTCCAGGGCTGCCGCAACGCGGTCCTGACGGTGCATGGCTTCGACCGCGTGACCCAGGGCGGTGGCCTCCTGGCCGCCCTCGATGCGCTGGTCGACCGCGACCTGCGGCGCGCCTTTTCCAATGTGACCTTCGGGGCGCTGGTCGACGACATCAACATTTTCTGGAACTACGTTCGCAAGTCAGCCCACGTGAAGGTGCTGACCTTCTGCCGCGGTGACCAGGTGCTGCTGGAACGCTTCTACGGGCTGACGCGCATCTCCAACTACCCGATCACCTATTTCTCCCGCGAGCAGGCCGAAGCCGTCGCGGCATCGGTGGACCGCGAAGCGCTGTTGAAGCGCTTCGGGCTTGATCCGCGCCGCAAATACTTCGCCGTCTATGGCTTCCTGAATGCCTATAAGGGGCACCTGACGGCGATGAAGGCGCTGGAGTACCTGCCCGAGGACTGGCACCTCGCGATCATCGGCGGCGAGCATCCGCAAGGCCTGCACGCCGACCGCGACATCGGCCCCTATGTGCGGCAATTGCTGGCTTTCGGCCTGACCCATGGCGACCAGCAGCCCACCACCCTGCTGCCGCCCGAAGGCGCCAGTGCCGGCCTGCAGGCGGCCAATTTCGAAAAGCAGCAGATCAAGACCGAGCTGTTCCGCTATTCCGAATTCAAGCACTTCCTGCCCGAGCGCGACCTGCGCCACCGCGTACATTTCCTGGGCCAGGTGTCGGATGACGACATGCCGCGCTTCTACTACGGCATGGACTACGCGGTGCATCCCTACATGAAGACGAAATCGGGCCAGAGCGGATCGGGCCCGGCCACCATGGCGCTGGAATTCGGTGCCCGGTCGCTGTTCAGCAACGCGCCGGTGTTCCGCGAAATGGGCCAGTATTTCGACGGCGCGATGAGCTATTTCAACATCGGCAATTTCGTCGAACTGGCCGACGCCCTGCAACGCCACAAGCAGGTCGAGCACGAGCTGACCGCAGCCCGCGAAACCGCCCTGACCCGCTACAATCCTGCCGGCATGGTCGCGGCCTATATGGACATCATCGATGGCTGAGCCGCGTGTCCTCATCACCGGTGTCTGCGGCATGGTGGGGTCGCACATGGCGCACCGGCTGGTGGCCGAAGGCGCGTCCGTGGTCGGCACCTACACCAAGCCCACCACCGACATCTCCGCCCTGCCGCCCGGCCTGACGCTGCTTGAGATGGACATCTGCTACCCGCAGCACGTCGCGGAGGTGGTCGAGCGAACGCGCCCCGACCGCGTCTTCCATCTGGCCGCGCAGAGCTACCCGACAGTGTCCTGGGAACGCGCGCAGGAGACGCTCGACACTAATGTGCTGGGCACCGCCAACCTGTTCGAGGCGATCCGTGCGCTGCGCCGGCGCAGCCCCGGCTACGACCCGGTGGTGGTCTCCGCATGCTCCTCCGCGCAGTATGGCGAGAGCCTGCTGCACGCGGGCGGCCCGGTGGCGGAGGATGCCGCGCAACTGCCGCTGCACCCCTATGGCGTCAGCAAGGCCGCGACCGACCTGCTGACCTGGCAATACTGGAAGTCCGACGCCATCCGGGGCATCCGCGCGCGCATCTTCAACACCAGCGGACCGCGCAAGAAGGGCGATGTCATCTCCGATTTCGCCCGCCGTGTGGCGGCGCTGCCGGCCGAGGGTGGGGCGCTGCGCGTGGGCAACCTCGCCTCCCGCCGCGCCTTCCTGCATGTGGCCGACCTGATCTCTGCGCTGCTGCTGCTGGCCGAGTGCGGCGCGCCCGGCGAAGCCTACAACATCAGCGGCGAGGAGGTGGTCAGCGTCGGCGAATTGCTGCCTATGTTCGAAGCCACAAGCGGCAAGCGCATCACGCCCGACAGCGATGCCGCGCTGCTCCGCCCGACCGACGAGCCTGTCATCGCCGGCGACAATGCCCGGCTTCGCGCCGCCACCGGCTGGGCGCCGCGACATGCCGTCAGCGACATCGTGCGCGATGTATACGCGCATGAGGCCGGCGCCGCTGCTCAACTTTCCAGCACCAAGGACACCACCACCATGGCCTATCCCACCGCGCCCGCGAAGCATGACCGGCTGAAGGAATTGCTGCCCGCCAGCATTTACGGCCTGCGGACGGAGGCCCATCTGGGGCTGATCGCGCCCTGGTTCTTCCACAGCCTTTCGGTGCCGGGTGACATCGCCGAAATCGGCTGCTTCCGCGGCACGATGTCGCTCAAATTCGCCTGGGCGTTGCGCGAACTCGGCCTCGACCGGCAGAAGACCGTCTATGCCTTTGACACCTTCGAGGGCTTCCAGATCAACGATCCGGCCGGCGGCGCGCTTGGCATCGGCGCCTATTCCGACAATGACAATGCCTTCGACCACCTGACGCGCTGGTCGCATGTGCTGCCGCTGAAGCCCATCAAGGGCGATGCGACGCAGACCTGGCGCGAGCTGAAGAACCCGATGAGCTTCGTCTGGCTCGATCTCGACATGGATGTGCTGATGGCGCC
>JAAFHD010000138.1 GCA_013298245.1 Alphaproteobacteria bacterium | reverse complement strand
CCCGAACGAGGTCCGCATCGACGTCGACCTGCGCAGCCGCAGCGCCGATGAACTGGCGCGGCTGGACGCCACCTTCCGCGCCATCATCGCCGACGCCGTGCGCGAGGAAAACGACACCCGCGACACCCGCGATGGCGAGATCACCGCCGAGATCACCACCATCGGCGACCGCCCCGCCGGCGAGACCGCACACGGCGCGCCCATCATCGCCGCCGCCACGCAGGCTGTGGAACAATTCGGCTACCGCCCCAGCTACGAGGCCAGCAGCACCGACGCCAACATCCCCATGTCGCTCGGCATCCCCGCGCTGCGCATCGGCAGTGGCGGCCGCGGCGGCCGCGCGCATAGCCTGGACGAATGGATCGACGTGGAACCCGAGGAAAGCCTGCGCGGCATGTCCGCGTCACTGCTGACCATCCTGGCCGTGGCGGGCATGGACCTGGCGTGATGCGCTGGGCCTTCGTGGCGCTGCTGCTCGCCGCACCCGCGCAGGCCGAAACCCGCCACGCCGCCTTGGCCGACGCGCTGCGCGAAGCGCACGCCACCCTCTGCCCACGCTGCGACGACGACATCGAGCGCACCGGCATCAACCGCCCCATGCTGCGCATGATGCGCGCGGAAGTGGCGATTGACCGCGTGCACGCGCGGCTGGATGAAGCAGCACTGCCACCCGGCCTGCGCGCCATGCTGCGCGCGCGGGTGGATGCCGCCGCCACCGCCAATGCCGCACTGAACGAAGACACCGCCGCCCACGCACTCCGCCGCGCGCAACGCCTGCTGCGCAGCACGCCTTAGGCTTTCGCGACTGCGCGCTGATGCGTAGCCTGCCGCGCATGCACGCCACCAACCCGCCGGATTCCGACATCGCCGCCCTGCTGAAACGCCGCCCGCGCGTGGCGCTGGTGGGTGCTTCGGACAAACCCACGCGCGCGTCCAACAGCGTCATGCGCTTCCTGCTGGATCGCGGTTTTGACGTGGTGCCGGTCAACCCCCTGCTGGCCGGCCAGACCATCCATGGCCGCGCGGTGGTCGCCACGCTGGCCGATGCCGCACCCCTCGACATGGTCGATGTGTTCCGTCGCAGCGAGGAAGCCGGTGCCGTGATGGATGAAGCCGCGACATTGGGCGCGCGCGCCATCTGGCTGCAGCTGGATGTGGTGGACGAAGCCGCCGCCGCGCGCGCCCGGGCCAAGGGCGCGCTGGTGGTGCAGGACCGCTGCCCCGCGATCGAGTGGCCGCGGCTGCGCCTTACCTGACTGGCGCCGCCGTCAGCCCCATGGCGCGCACGGCTTGCGCCGGGCCTTGCTGGATCGCGTTGCCGAAGGTCTCCAGGCGCAAGGGCTGCGGCGGTTGCAGCGCGATATCCACGCCGCGCGCCTGGCGCCGCACCACGCCCAGCACCGCATCGCGCAGCTGGTTCAGCCCGACTGGCGCATTCGGCGCCGACATCAGCTGGCCCAGCAACTGTGCATGCTGTTGGCGCACCTGGTCTTCAGTGGCGCGCATCTGCTGCGCCTGCGCGCGCACCGCGCGGCCATAGGCGCCTTCATCCACGACGCGCAGCCGCGCATCGCGCAGGATCATCGCCGTGGGGTCACGGCGCTGCGCGGCTTGGGGCGTCCAGCCATCCAGCGTGAGGCCCAGCGCGATGGCGCCGAGGTCGCGCACGCCCAGCGCCAAGGCGGGCATGGAAAGCCGCCCGGCGGTGGGTTCATAGGCGGCGTCGAAGGTCAGTGACGCATCCAGACGCGGCAAGTCCATCGCTTGCAGGAAGGCCGCGGTGACGGGCGAATTTTCCACCGTCACGCCGCGCAGCGCGAAGCGCGCGGTGCCGGCCATGTTGGCCAATGTATCGGCCTCCACCAACAGGGTGTCGGCGCCGCCCAGCACGGTGGTGCCTGCGTTCAGCACCAGGCCCTGGAAGCCCACGGTGACGCGCCCCGCCGGCGGGTTGGGCGGTGTCACCTGGCGCATCGCCGCATCCATCAGCGCCGCCAGGTCGAAGCCTGAGAGGTTGAAGCGCGCCAGTGCCACGCCCGTCACCGGCGATTGTTCGATCCCGCTGACCGAAAGACCCTCCAGCGCGACGGACCCGCTGCGCCCCGCGCCATAGTCGCGCAGCGTGATGCGACGGACCGCGAAGCGCGGCGTGTCGATCACCTCCAGGCCCTCGATGGTCAGTGCATCGGCTGCGATGTCGGTGGGCATCGGCTCGCCGCCGCCGGGGCGCGGGGTGTGGCGCAGGCGTTCCAGTTCCAGCCGCGCGATGCGCACCGAAGCATTGCCATCCTGCTGCACGAAGCCGCGCGCGACCAGGCGCGTGATGGCGTTGTCCACTAGGCCTTCCAGTTCCAATTCGGCGATGCGCACCGTTTCTGTCCGGCGCGTCAGCGTGACGCCGGAAAGCCGCACGCCGGCCGGGTCGGCGGCCAGGGGGGCAGCACTGTCATAGGCCAGCGTGGCGGGTGCTGGCAGCAGCGCGCGCAACCGCGCCACAGCCGGGTGTTCCGCCTGCTGCGCGGCGGCGGGGAATGACAGGATAACGGCCAGCACAGCCATCAACACCAAACGCATCGCTTCGCTTCCTTGTTGCCGCAACAGAATGCCACATCCCGCGCCCCTGGCGAGAAGCGATTGATGACGCCATGTTGACGGTATGGCGCAACTCCCCGCGAAGCCGCGTGACGATGTCGCGGCGTTCCTGGCCCGTGTGAACAGCATGCCCGTGCGCGCGACCACCGCGCGGCAAGGCCGGCTGCTGTTCATCATGGACGCGACGGCCAGCCGACAGCCCAGCTGGGACCGCGCCTGCCATCTGATGGCGGAGATGTTCGGCGCCACGCGCGATGTCGGCGGCCTCGCATTATCGCTGGTGTATTTCCGCGGCCATATGGAACTGGCCGCGACCCCCTTCCTGACCGATGCCGCAGAAGTGACGCGGCGCATGGCCGGCGTGCAGTGCCTGGGCGGGCAGACGCAGGTGCTGCGCGCGCTGACGCACGCGCTGAACGTGACGCGTGCCGATCGTGTGCATGCCTGCGTGCTGGTGGGCGATGCGCTGGAAGAGGCAGTGGACCCGGTGTGCCACGCGGCAGGCCAGTTGGGCATTCACGGCACGCCGGTGTTTGCGTTCCACGAAGGTGCGGAGCCCCATAGCGCCGAGGCGTTTCGGCAGATCGCGAAGGTGTCTGGCGGTGCCTTTGCACCCTTCGATTCGGCCAGTGCGGATGCGCTGCGCGACCTGTTGCGGGCGGTGGCAGTCTTCGCCGCCGGTGGGCGCGCCAAGCTGGCCGCGCTGCCCGGGCCGATGGCCAAGCGCGTGCTGGCGCAGCTGCCGGCGCCGCGATGATCTGGCTGCTATCCGGCTTCGCGGCGCTGGCCGTGGCGTTTGTTCTGCTGTCGGCCTTCGCGCGCGCGGATGCGGCGGCGGTGAAGAAGGGCGTGATCTGGGGCGGCGCGGGGCTGGGCGTGCTGCTGGCGTTGTTCCTGTTCCTGTCGGGGCGTGGGGGCCTGGCGTTTTCCGCGCTGATCTTTTTTGGCCCCGCGCTGTGGCGCTGGTGGCAGGGGGTGCGTGCGAAGCAGGTGTTCCAGGGCTCGGCGCGCGACGGCGAGACGGCGGTGGACACCGCGACGCTGGAAATGCGCCTGGACCTGGTGACTGGGGAGATGCGCGGGCGCGTTGTGCGTGGCGTCTTCGCGGGGGCTGATCTGGCGGATTTGCCGCTGCCGCGCCTGTTGGAACTGTTGGAAGATTGTCGCGCGGAGGATGCGGAAAGCGTGCCGTTGCTGGAGGCCTGGCTGGACCGTGTCTCGCCCGAATGGCGCGCGGGTGATGCACCGCTGGACCGGCGCGCCGCGCTGGAATTGCTGGGCCTGCGCGAGGGCGCTTCGGAGGAGGAGATTCGCACCGCGCATCGCCGCCGCATGCGCGAGGCGCACCCTGACGCCGGTGGCGATGCGGCGCTGGCGGCGCGGTTGAATGCGGCGCGGGATTTTCTGCTGGGCGATTGATGTCGCTGACGCGGTTCGCACGCGAATTTCCCGGGCCGCCACGCGTGTCCGCTTCGCTGGAAAATGCGCTAAGTCTTCGGCAAGGGTCGCACGCTAAAATCGGGATGCCGTTGAAGGATCCTGATGATGCACATGATGCCGGCCGTTGTCTTGGGACTGACGCTGACCGCAGTCTCGGTTGGCGCGCAAGCACAGGGCTACCAGTGGCCACCTGCCAACATGACGATCGAACGGTCCGACCAGGGCACATGCCCGCTCACCATTGGGCGAGTCTGGTCCAATGGCTGGGTCATGTTCGATGCGAACAGCACGGCCGATCGTTGGCGCAACGCCATGTTCTACGTGGTGGTGCGCGACAGTCGTGGGGTGATCTACAGCCACAACAGCGTGTTCGTGCGAATGAGGCCGCAGGCCACCACCACGTCCCAGGGCCCGATCGTTCCGCAGCCACCCAGCGGCAGCAAGGTGTCGCTGACGCTGTCGTGGTGCAGTTGATCACCCAAGCGCCGCGCCCGGTGACAAGCCACGGTGGGCCATGGCAAACCCTCCTTGCCACGAAGGATTCATGTGCATGTTGAAGCCACTGCGAAAAGCCGTGATGCCGGTTGCCGGTCTCGGCACGCGTTTCCTGCCCGCGACCAAGACCGTCGCGAAGGAAATGCTGCCGGTCGTGGACCGGCCGTTGATTCAGTACGCCGTGGATGAGGCGCGCGCCGCCGGCATCGAGCAATTCTGCTTCGTGACCGGGCGCGGCAAGACCGCGATCGTGGAACAGTTCGACGTTGCCTATGAGTTGGAACGCACGCTGGAAGAACGCGGCAAGGCGAAGGAATTGGCCGAATTGCGCGCGCAGCAATTGGCGCCGGGCAGTGTCGTGACCACGCGCCAGCAGGTGCCGATGGGCCTTGGCCACGCCATCTGGTGCGCGCGACATTTCATCCAGGACGAGCCCTTCGCCATCCTGCTGCCCGATGACCTGATGATGTGCGACGTGTCCTGCACGAAGCAGCTGGCCGATGCCTATGCGGAGACCGGCGGCAATGTCGTCGCGATCGAGGAAGTGCCGCGTGAGCGCGTCAACCGCTACGGCGTGATCGACATCGCGGAGGATAAAGGGCGGTTGGTCTCGGTGAAGGGCCTGGTGGAAAAGCCGCCGGTGGACCAGGCGCCGTCCAACCTGACCATCATCGGCCGCTATGTGCTGATGCCCGAGGTGATCGGGCACCTGGCCAAGATGGAAAAAGGCGCTGGCGGCGAAATCCAGTTGACCGACAGCATGGCGAAGCTGATCGGCACGCAGCCCTTCCATGGCGTGCGCTATGAAGGCCGGCGCTTCGATTGCGGCGACAAGGCCGGGTATCTGGAAGCGCAGGTGGCCTTCGCGCTGGCGCGGCCGGATTTGGCGCCGGCGATGAAGGATATCCTGGCGCGCTACAGCTAGCCGCATGCGGATCACCATCCTCGGTGCGGGTTATGTCGGGCTGGTTTCAGCGGCGTGCTTTGCTGAGTTCGGCATCGATGTCGCGCTGGTGGACAACGACCCCGCGCGGATCGAGGCGCTGCGGGCGGGGCGCATGCCCATCTACGAACCGGGGCTGGATCGGCTGGTCGCGGATAATGTGCGCGATGGGCGGCTGACTTTTCACACCGAATTGGCGCCGGCGATGGTGGGTGCGGAGGCGGTGTTCCTCGCGGTCGGCACGCCGTCGCGGCGTGGCGATGGGCATGCGGATTTGTCGTTCGTGTTTGCCGCTGCCGAACAGGTGGCGCGCGCGGCAACCGGCCCGCTGACACTGGTGACGAAATCCACCGTGCCGGTCGGCACCGGGCAGCGCATCATCGAATTGGTGCGCGCCATTCGCGACGATGTGGTGGTCGCGTCCAACCCGGAATTCCTGCGCGAAGGCGCCGCCATTGGCGACTTCATGCGGCCCGATCGCGTGGTGATCGGCATCGAGGCCGGCGCGCGTGGCGAAGCGGCGCTGGCCACGCTGAAGCGGCTGTATCGCCCGCTCTATCTGATCGAAACGCCCATCGTTGCCACGTCGCTGGAAACCGCCGAGACGATCAAATACGCGGCCAACAGCTTTCTCGCGATGAAGATCACCTTCATCAACGAGGTCGCCGATCTGTGCGAAAAAACCGGCGCCGATGTGCATGATGTGGCGCGCGGCATCGGCCTGGACGGCCGCATCGGCCGCAAGTTTTTGCACCCAGGCCCTGGTTATGGCGGCAGCTGCTTCCCCAAGGATACGCTGGCCTTCGCGCGCACCGCGCAGGATGCCGGGGCGCCATTACGCCTGGTGGAAGCGACCATTGCGGTGAATGACGCGCGCAAGGAGGACATGGCGCGCCGCGTCATCGCCGCTTTAGGCGACGCACGCGGCAAGCGCATTGCCGTGCTGGGTCTGACCTTCAAGCCTGAGACGGATGACATGCGCGACGCGCCATCCCTGGTCGTGCTGCCTGCGCTGGCGGCGGCGGGCGCCACCGTCACCGCCTATGACCCCGAGGGCATGGCGCAAGCGCGCCCCATGCTACCCGCCGCCACGCACTACGCCGCCAGCGCCATGGAATGCGTGGCCAACGCCGACGCCACCGTCCTGCTGACCGAATGGAACGAATTCCGCGCCCTGCCACCAGCCCGCCTCAAATCCGCCATGGCGGGCGATGTTTTCTGTGATTTCCGCAATGTCTATGACCCCGTGGCGATGCGCGCCGCGGGGTTCCGCTACATCTCGATCGGGAGGCCCTGATGGCCGCGTTCCAGCACAACTTCCACAAGACCAGCCTGCGCGAATACGACATCCGCGGCATCATCGGCGAAACGCTTGGCGGCGATGACGCCTACGCAATTGGCCGCTGCTTTGGCAGCGTGGTGGTGCGCGCGGGCGGCAAGAAGGTGGCGGTGGGTTATGATGGCCGCCTGTCGTCGCCCATGCTGGAAGAACGCCTGGTCGCGGGGCTGATGGATTGCGGCCTGCATGTCGCGCGCGTCGGCTGCGGCCCGACGCCCATGCTGTACTACGCGGCCTATGCGCTGGAGGCCGATGGCGCGGTGATGGTGACCGGCAGCCACAACCCGCCCAACTACAACGGCTTCAAGTCGATGATCGGCAAGAAGCCGTTTTTCGGCAAGGATATCCAGGGCTTGGGCGCGATGGCGGCGGCCGGTGATGTGGTGCCGGCGGGCAAGGGCAGCTCCGAACAGGTCGATGTGTCGGAGGCTTACGTCACGCGCATGCTGAAGGATTTCGATGGCACGCGCGGGCTGAAGGTGGTGTGGGATCCGGGCAATGGCTCGGGCGGCAAGATCACCGAAATGCTGGCCGCGCGCCTGCCCGGCACGCACACCGTCATCAACGCCGAGATCGACGGCAATTTCCCGAACCACCACCCAGACCCCACGGTGCTGAAGAACCTGGAACAGATCATCGCCAAGGTGCGCGAGACCGGCGCCGATCTGGGCATCGCGTTTGATGGCGATGCGGACCGCATCGGCGTGGTGGATGGCAATGGGCATATGCTGTTCGGCGACCAGCTGTTGGTGGTGCTGGCGCGCGATGTGCTGAAGGCGCATCCGGGTGCGACGATCATCGCCGATGTGAAGGCTTCGCAGGTGCTGTTCGACGAGGTGGCGAAGGCCGGCGGCGTGCCGCTGATGTGGAAGACCGGGCACAGCCTCATCAAGCAGAAAATGGCGGAAACCGGCGCGCCGCTGGCCGGCGAGATGTCCGGCCACACCTTCTATGCCGACAAGTGGTACGGCTTCGATGACGCGCCCTATTCGGCCGTGCGTCTGCTGGGCGTGCTGGGCCGCGCGAGCCACACACTGGCCGAAATGCACGACGCGCTGCCGAAGGTTTTGAACACCCCCGAACTGCGCTTCGATTGCGAGGAGGAGCGCAAATTCGCCGTGGTGAAAGAAGTGGCCGATCGCTTGGCCGCGTCGGGTGCGAAGGTGCAGGCCGTGGACGGCGTGCGCGTGCTGACCGATGATGGCTGGTGGCTGTTGCGTGCTTCCAACACGCAGGCCGTGCTGGTCGCGCGGGCGGAAGCGCGCACCGAAGCCGGGCTGGAACGCCTGAAGGCGCAGCTGGCGGCGCAGATCACCGCGAGTGGTTTGCCGGTGCCGGATTTTTCGGGCGAAAACGCGGGGCACTGAGGCCCGGCGCTGGCCCGCACAGCATGCGGGCCAGCTTTGCGGTGTGACGTGACCCACATTTGTGCTAATGTGACTCCCGTATGGGAAACCCAGCATGAGCCGACTGACCATCGACGTCACCGACCAGCAGCACCAGGCCCTGAAGGCGATGGCCGCGCTGGAGGGCAAGACCATCAAGCAATACGCCATCGAGCGGCTGTTCCCACCGCCCGAGAGCGAGGTGCGAGCCTGGGCTGATCTCAAGACATTGCTGGAACAGCGCATGGCCGAAGCGGGCCGTGGCGAGGTCTCGACCCGCAGCATCACCGAGATCGCCGAGAGCATGTTCCGCGCTGATGGCCAGGGGTGACGCGCCCCTACATCCTCTCCGAAGGGGCCGAAGCCGATCTGCGCGAGATCACCCGCTACCCCTTCTCCCGCGTTGGTTACACCGGGCAGGGTTTGCAAACTTTTGATCACGTCCGCT
>JAAFHD010000137.1 GCA_013298245.1 Alphaproteobacteria bacterium | reverse complement strand
TCGCCACCCCCGTGCTTGCCACCCCGGCCCTGGCGCAGAGCTGGCCGACTCGGCCGGTGCGAATCATCATTCCTTTCGGCACCGGCGGCGGCACCGACATCACGACGCGGCTGCTGGCGCCGCGCCTGTCCGACGCGCTGGGCCAACCCGTCGTGATCGAAAACCGCCCCGGTGCGGGCGGCGTGGTCGGCACCGACTATGTGGCCAAGCTGCCGCCCGATGGCAGCGCCTTCGTGCTCTCCACCCTCTCGCCCATCGGCCTGGCCCCCGGCCTGCCCGCGCCCATGCCCTTCGACCCGCTGCGCGACCTGGTGCCCATCGCGCCCACCGCCTTCGTGCCGATCGCGCTGGCCGTCACGCGCCGCGGCCTGAACGTCAGCACAGCGCAGGAATTCGTCGCCGCCCTGCGCGCGCGGCCCGATGGCTACCAATACGGCTCCTCCGGCATCGGCACCTCCGGCCACATCGCCTCGGCGAGCTTCCTGATCCAGACCGGTACGCGCGCGGTGCATGTGCCTTATCGCGGCGGCGGCCAGGTTTTCGCCGCACTCACCTCCGGCGAAATCCACTTCTGCTGCGACATCCCATCGCTGCTGCGCCCGCTCCAGGAAGCCGGCAACGCGCGCGTGCTGTTCGTCGCGACCGACACGCGCTCCTCCCTGCTGCCAGATGTGCCGACGGCGCGCGAGGCCGGCCTGCCCGACTACAAATCCTACTCCTGGTACGGCTTCTTCGCGCCCACCGGCACGCCGCGCGCCATCATCGACCGCATGGCCGCCGCCACCGAACAGGCGCTGTCCGACCCCACGGTCCTCGCGCGCTTCGAAGAACTCGGCACACCCGCCATGCGCGGCTACACGCCCGAGCGTTTCGCGGCCTATGTGCGCGAGGAAGTCGCCTATTGGGTGCCACGCGTGCGCGCCCTCGGGATTCGCGCCGAATGAAGCGCCGCGCGCTGGCCGCATTGCTGGCCACGCCGGCACTGGCGCAGGAAAGCCCGATCCGCATCCTGGTCGGCGTCGCCCCCGGCGGCACCGCGGACCTCTCTGCGCGACTGCTGGCGCAAGGTCTTGGCGCACGCCTGAACCGCACGGTGCTGGTCGAAAACCGCCCCGGCGCGGCAACGCAAATCGCAACCCGCGCCGTCGCCGAAGCCCCACCCGACGGCACCACTTTGCTGGTCGCCGGCGCGCCCTTCGCCATCAACCCCGCACTCTTCCCCAACCTGCCCTATGACACCGCGCGCGACTTCGCGCCGCTGACCCGCCTGGTGCAAGGCGGCCTGGTGCTGCTGGTGCCGGCCGCATCACCGCTGCGCGACCTGGCCGGCTTCCTGGCCGCCGCCCGCGCGCGCAGCGTGAACATCGGCTCCGCCGGCAATGGCAGCATGTCGCACATGGCGCTGGAACTGCTGGCGCTGCGCGCGGGCGCGCAGCTGAACCACGTGCCCTATCGCGGCAGCGCGCCGGCCATCGCCGACCTGGTGGGCGGGCAGATCGAAGCACTCTTCGACAACGCCAACACCGCCCTGCCCCTGGTGCGCGAGGGCCGCCTGCGCGCGCTGGCCTTCACCGGCGCCACGCGCAACCCCGCAGTGCCCGACGCCCCCGCAATCACCGAAACACTGCCCGGCTTCCTGGCGGTGAACTGGTTCGGCGTTTTCGCGCGCAGCGCGACACCCGACGCCGCGCTGGACCGCCTGGCCACCGAAGCCGCCGCGGTCTTCGTAACCACCGAGATGCGCGAACGCTTCGCGCGCGATGGCGACGAAGCCGCCCCCCTGCCCCGCGCGGATTTCGCCGCCTTCGTGCAGAACGAAATGCGCGTCTGGGCGGAAGTGGTGCGCGAACGGCGCATCACCCCAGGGTAAGTTATTCGGCGCGGATATTCCCCGCCTGCACCACGCGCCGCCACCGCGCGATTTCGCCCACCTGAAAGGCCGCGAATTCATCCGGCGAACTGGCCACCACATCAAAGCCCATCTCGGCCATGCGCGAGGCCACCGCGGGCGCGCGCAACGCCGCCGTCAGCGCCGCATGCACCTCTCGCACCAGCGCGGCATCCATGCCCGCAGGCCCACCAAAAGCCTGCCAGGAATAGACGACGAAATCCGCCAGCCCCGCCTCCTGCGCCGTCGGCACATTGGGCAGCACCGCCGCACGCGCAGACGCCGTGGACAGGATCGGGCGCAACCGCCCCTCCAGCACATGCCCGCTGACGGAACCCAGATTCTGGAAGCTGAGTTGCGTGTCACCAGCGATGATGCTGGTCATCGCCGGCGCACCGCCATTATACGGCACATGCGTCATCTCGACGCCGGTCGCGAGCTTGAACATCTCCGCCGTCAAATGATCCGAAGACCCCACGCCCGAGGATGAATACGCCACCTGCGCCCCCGGCCGCCGCAGCCAGGCCAGCAGCGATGGCAGGTCCACAGCGGGCACCGTGCGCGGGTTCACCACAAGGATATTCGGCGTGCGCACCGTCTGCATCAGCCGCGTCAATTCGCGCGTCGGGTCGTAGCCAAGATTGGGCCGCAGCGCGACATTGATCGCCCACACACTGATCGGCCCATGCATCAGCGTATGCCCATCGGGGGCTGCGCGAATCACACCACGCGCGCCAAGCTCGCCGGTCGCACCAGGCCGGTTCTCCACCACAAACGGCCGCCCAAGCGCGCCCGACATCTGCTGCGCCATCGCGCGCGCGATGATGTCCGACGATGACCCGGCAGCGAAGGGCACCACGATGGTGACGGCGCGCTGCGGCCAGCTGTTCTGCGCCAAGGCGGGCAAGGGCAACAACGCGGCAAGCGCGCGGCGAGGAATGGTCATGGCGTTTCTCCTGCGCGGCATTGGGCGCGCAGCGGGGCCGCCAGGTCAATCCAGGCTGAAGCGGTAGTGATGCGCGCGCGTGTCGATCAGGCTGATGCGCCGTTCCACCGCGGCGCCATTGGCGTCAAAGGCGGTGCGGTCCACGGACAGCAACGGCGCCCCCACCGGCACATCCAGCGCCTGCGCGGCCACGCTGTCGGCCGCGATGGCGGTGAGCGATTCCTCAGCACGCGCCACGGTCACGCCGTGGTGGCGCTGGTAGTGGACATAAAGCTCATCCGGCAATTCGCGATTCAGCGGCACGGTGAAGCCGACAAAACGCGCGGCCGGCAAGGTGATGCGCTCCACAATCACCGCACGCCCTTCCAGCAGGCGCAGCCGCGCAATCCGCACCGCGCGCGCATCACGCGTGATGCGCGTGACGACGGATGTGGGCGTGATCGCGCGCCCCGTCGCATCGCGCAGCTTGAAGAAATGAAACCGCGCGCGCTCCGAGCTGTGCGTCGCAACCACGCTGCCCTTGCCCTGCACTTTTTCAATCAGCCGCGCGCGTTCCAGGGCCGCCAAGGCGCGCCGCAAAGTGCCCTGCGAAACACCCAGCTCCGCCGCCAGCACGGGTTCGGCCGGCAGTGCCATGCCGGGTGCCCAGGCACCATCGGCGATGCGCGCGCGCAGCAAGGATTCCGCCTGGGCGTAGAGGGGGCCGGGGCGCAGCATTATTCGGCGGCCAGCAGGCTCTGCCCCGGTTGCAGACGCGTGTAGTTGACCGGCTGCCAGTCCAACGCAGGCGCGCCATCACGCAGCGTGACGCGCGTGACGGAGAGACCCTGCGCGGCATCAATGGTGTGCGGGAAATCCTCGCGCCAATGCGCGCCGCGCGATTCCTCGCGCGCCTGCGCGGCCAGCACGATGACGCGGCTGGTCAGCAGCAGGCTGTCGAGGTTCAGCCAATCCGCCCAAGACAGGTTGAAGCCACGCGCGCCATCCGCGACGCCGGTGGCTGCATGTTCTTCCGTCAGCGCGGCCAGGCCGGCTTCGGCCTCCGCCAGCCGCGCGGCGTCGCGCAGGATTCCAGCCTTGTCCCACATCAGATCGGCCAGGCGGTCGCGCAGCGATGAGAGCGACGCGGCGGGCTTGGTAAATGGCGCCAACGCAGCCCCCCGCGCCGCATCCAGCGCGGCCGAATCAGGTTCCGCCCATTCGCCATGGCGCGGCACCCAGCACGCGATCGCGTCGCCGGCGATACCGCCGAACACCGTGGAATTCGCAACGCCATTGCCGCCCAACCGGTTCGCGCCATGCACGCCGCCCGTGTCCTCTCCGGCCGCGAACAGCCCCGGCAAATCCGTGCTGCCATCCGCGCCAAACACCACGCCGCCCATCATGTAATGCGCCGTCGGCACCACCGGCACGCGATCGCCCGCCAGGTCGAAACCCATATCCGCGCAGCGCTCCACCATGCCCTTGAATTCGCGCGCCACGCGTGCGGGGCCGAGATGCTTCATCTCGATCCACAGCCCGCCATATTGGTTGACGTTGCCCGCATCGATCTCGCGCTGCATCGAGCGGCTGACAATGTCGCGCGTCGCGCGTTCGTTGCGCGGGTCGTATTTGTGCATGAAGCGCTGGTCATCGCCGCCGAGCAGATAGCCGCCGGAGCCACGCAGCCCTTCCTCGATGATGGTGCCGGTCATGCGCGTGCCGGGGCCGGCCAGCACGCCGGTGGGGTGGAACTGTACCATTTCCATGTCGCGCAGCGGCAGGCCCGCGCGCAGCGCCATCGCCATGCCATCGCACGACTTGTCGCCGGATGGCGTGTGGTATTTGTACATGGTCGGCCCGCCGCCGGTGCCCAGCATCACCGCGCGCGCCTGGACAAACACGAACTCACCGGCGCGGATATCCAGCAGCAAAACGCCCGCGATGCGCGCGCCATCAGCACTGCGGATCAGCGCGAGTGCGCGATGTTCCTCGAGCCGCGCGATGTCCTGCGCCCAGGCCTGTTCGGCTAGGCGGTTGATGATCTCGATGCCGGTCAAATCGCCCTTGTGCACGGTGCGATCAAACGTCTGTCCCGCAAACGCCTTCTGGTGAATCGTGCCATCCGCATTGCGATCGAAGAAGCAGCCCCAGCGGTTTTCCAATTCGCGGATGCGCGTCTGCGCCACGGTCACCAATGTCCAGGCCAGGTCCTGGTCGTTCAGCCATTTCCCGCCATCGAGCGTATCCATGAAATGGCGTTCGGCGCTGTCCCCCGCAGCAATCGCGACATTGTAGCCGCCCTGCACCATGCGCGTGCAGCCGGATTTGCCGAGCAAGCCCTTCACCGCGATGGTCACATGCAGCGAGGGGTTCGCGGTCTTGGCATGCAGCGCCGCCAGCAGGCCCGCGCCACCGGAGCCCAGCACCAGAACATCCGTCCGGATCCGCTTCACGACACGCCCAACTTCGCCAATGCCGCCGCGCGCCGCGACGCCACATCCGCCTGCACATCCCGAAACAAGCTGCCGCCATGCGCATCCATACCGACCAGCAGCGGCCCGAAATCCCTGATGCCGAAGCGCCACAGCGACTCGGGGTGCAGGTCGTCCATGTCGACATCCTCGATGGCGGTGATCCAGGTCGTCTCCAGCGCCGCGGTGCCGCCGATGATGGCCAAGTATACACCGCCCAATTCTCGAAACGCTTCGGATGAACCTTCGCGCAGACCACCCTTGCCGATGATGATGCGCACGCCCTCGCGCTCCATCAGCGGTCGCGTGAAGCGCTCCATGCGGTCGGAGGTGGTGGTGCCGATGCAGACGGGTTCATAGCCGGCCTGGTTGGTGCCGGCCGGCGGGACTTTGCGCACATTCGGCGCGGTGTGAATCACCGCATGGCCACGCAGGTCGAAACGCGTGCGTCGCCCGCGGTCGAACATGTGGATCTGCGTGGCATCGCGGATGCCGAACAGGGTGTCCTGCAAGGTGACGGTATCGCCTACGCGCAGCGCTCGGATCGCGTCCTCGGTGCAGGGCATGGGCAGGTTGTGATGCGTCATCAGAACCCAATCCTCACACCTTCGGTGGTAAAGGTCGCACTCGCGCGCCGCGCCGAGTGGCATTGGATGTTCACCGCCACCGGGTTCATGGTGATGTGCGTCGCCGCCACCTCCACATGCACCGCAAACGCGGTGGAATCACCACCCAACCCCTGCGGCCCGATGCCGAGCGAATTCACCGCCTCCGCCAGCGCGACCTCCAGCGCAGCCCCTTCCGCATCCTCGCAGCGCGAGCCCAGCGGCCTGGTCGCTGCCACCTTCGCCAGATGCATGCACAAATCCGACGTGCCGCCGATGCCAACGCCCAGAATCGTCGGCGGGCACACCTTCCCGCCGGCGCGGATGGCCGCATCCACCACGAAACGCTTGATGCCCGCCACGCCATCCGCCGGGATCAGCATCTCCAGAAACGAACCATTCTCCGAGCCACTCCCCTTCGGGATCATCTCCAGCCGCAGTTCGCGCTCAACGTCCGAAAAATCGATATTGATCACCGGCACGCGCACGCCACAGCTCGTCTGGTCGTTCTTCCGCGTGATCGGATGGACCACCGAAGACCGCAGCGGGTGCTCGCGCGTCGCGCGTTCCGTACCGCGCGCGATCGCCTGCTTCAGCGCCCAGCCATCCAGCTGCACATGCCGCCCCACCAGCACGTTGAAGATCGGAATGCCGGTGTCCTGGCAGAGCAGATTATCCATCCGTTCCGCCACGCCGATATTCTCGATCATGGTGGCCAGGATGGCGCGCGCGGTGCCATCCGTCTCGCTGGCGTCCAATCGCGCAAAACCCTGCTTGATGTCATCAGGCAGGATCTTCAGCGCGCGAATGTACAGCAGCTTGGCCGCTTCCTCGATCGCCTCGGGGGCCACCACCAATGGCTCCAGGCCGGGCTTTGTCATCAGCGTCATGGCGTGTCCTCAAACCAGAAGTGAAATGCCGGATAGCAGAAGCAGCGACAGCAATGCGATGCGAAACCCCTCCGCCGGCAGCACGCGATAAGCGCGCAGCCCGAGTGCCGTGCCGGCAATGATCGCGGGGGCGGCCAGCAGCGCAAACACCAGCGCCTGCCAGGTGAAAAATCCAGTCAGCACCAGCCCGACCGTGGTGATCGCCTGCATGAAGACGATGAAGGGCTGCATCAGCGCGCGCGCCGCATCCTTCGGCATGCCCTGGATATCCACCCACATCGCCGGCAGCGCGCCGACGAACCCACCAATGCCGCCCAATATGCCGCTGATGAAACCCACACCCGCATCCTGCGCGCGCCCCGCGGTCACCTGCGGCGGCGCCATGCGCAACGCAAACCGCGCCAACATATAGGCCGCATAGACCACCAGCAGCACGCCGACACCGGCCACGATCATCGTCGCCGGCCCCACGGCCAGCAGCCAGATTCCGAGTGGCAGCCCCAGCACCGATGTGACCACGAACAAGCGCATGCGCGGCCAGTCGATATGCGGCCACATCGCCGGCAGGCTCATCCCCTGCGAGAGCAGGCTGCCCAGCACCAGCACCGGCGCCGTCACGGCGGGCGGCACGACGTGCAGAAGAATACCGGCCGCCACCAGCACGAAGGCAAACCCCGCCATGCCCGCGCAGAATCCCGCGACGAAGCAGCTCGCCGCAATCAGCGCCGCCTCAGCCCACATTGAGCGCGAACACCAGGCCAACCAGCAGCGCGAAACCCGCCGACACCGCGACCAGATTCTTCTGCGATGCGCGCCATCCAAGGAACTCCAGCGCCATCACGCGCAGGCCGCCCGCCAGGTGCGCAGCCAGCAGCACGACCAGCGCCCATTCGGCGAATTTCACCAGCGGATTCGCCGTCCAGGCCAGGAAGGAATCCAGCGCGGCCGCGCCGCTGATGGCCTGCGACAACGCGAAGAAATGCAGCGGCAGGAACAGCGCCAGCAACACGCCCGACACCCGATGCACGACGAAGCCAAGATAGGCCGGATGGTTGCGGCTCATGCGCGATACAGCCCCCAGGCCGCGACAATACCAAACAGCGCCGTCGCACCACCCAGCGCCAGCCACAATGCATCCGCGCGCCGCCAGCCGAGCCATTCATTGCCGATGTTGCGCAGGCCGATCGCGCCATGCAGCCCGGCGCACACCGCGAACACCACATAGAACGCGAACCACGCTTCATTGCCACTGGTGCGCGCGATGATCTCGGCCGCCGTCAGCCCACCACGCACCGCGACCATGATGGTGACCAGGTGCACCACCACTGCCACCGCCAGCACCGCGGCGGTGACGCGCTGCACGATCCACAACCGCGTCCCACTCATCGCCCCAGCAACCTGTCCCAGAAGATGCTGCGCTTGAGGCCCGCGATGGCCGAGGACGGGTCCAACCCCTTCACGCAATGCTGCGTGCAGCTTTGCGTCGAATGGCAGGAATGGCAGCCGGCATCGCCCGCCACCGCATCCAGCCGTTCGCGCCGCGCGTCGTCGCGCACGTCGTTCACCAGCGTCCAGGCGCGGTTCATCGCGGCAGGCCCAAGGTATTGCGGGTTCCACGCCACGATATCGCAGCTGGCGTAGCAGACGCCACAGCCGATGCATTCGATGCCCGCATCGGCCTCGCGGCGCTTGGGCGTGGCGGGTGGCACCACGGCGAAGTCGGGCACCGCGCCATCCTTCGCATCCTTCGGCTTGAACGTGCCGCCGGCCTTCGCCCATTTGTCGAAGAACGGCGCCATGTCGGCCGCCAAATCCCGCAGCACCGGCAGGTTCGCCAGCGGCGCCAGTTCCAACCGCCCATCGGCCGCAACTT
>JAAFHD010000136.1 GCA_013298245.1 Alphaproteobacteria bacterium | reverse complement strand
CGGCGACGTGCCAGGAAGGCGTCATTGAAGAAAGTGCCGAAGGGCAAAAGCCCCGCGATGCCGGTGCGCAGCATGTCGCGGCCGCGCCAGCCGCCGCCGGCGAAATTGTCGATCAGCGCGACCAGGTACATGACAAAGACGATGCCATGCACCGGCCCCATGATGCGCGCGCCGGTGGGCCATCCCGCCAAGTGTCGCAACGGCACAGCGACGCACAGCAACAGCACCAGCGTGCAGCCTTCCAGCAGCCCGATCGCGCGCAGCCGTGCGACCGGGTCATGCAGCAGCGCGCGCATCACTGGAATTGCGGATCGACCGGCACGCGCAGCGCTTCGGCCAGGCGGTTGGTCTCGGCCGCCATGGCGATCACCGCCAGCAATTCGCCATGCATCGCATCCGTCATGCCCTTGGCGCGCGCGGCGGCGGTATGGGACGCCACGCAATACTGGCAACCAGCGGCGGCGGAGACGGCAAGGTAGAGCATTTCCTTGGTCATCGGGTCCAAGGCGCCAGGCGCCATCACCTGCTTCAGGCTCTCCCAGGTGCGCGCCAGCGTGGGTGGATGGACGGCCAGCGCCTTCCAGAAATTATTGACGTCGGGCACGCCGCGCGTGGCCTTGATGTCGTCGAAGACGGCACGCACTTCGGGGCTGGCGTCGGCGTATTCGATCATGCCGCGCCCGATCGCCGCAGCGCGCATGCGCGAAGGCGTGAATCGGTCGCCATCATGCCGCACCTGGCAGTGGTTGATACGGCAGCCCCACCATCCGCGTGCCCCAGCGCTGCATGCGCTGCCACACGCCGCCGGTCATGTAGGGGTCGTCGTTCCAGAAGGCCTCGGCCGCCGCATCACTTGCGTGCGCGGTGATGGTGATGGACCCGACCATGCCGCCCGCCGCATCCAGCATCGCGCCGCCCAGCGCCAACACGCCGTCGCGCGCGGATGATTCAACGCGCGCAACATGCGCCGGCCGCACTGCCGCGCGGCGTGCGGGCGCGTCCGCATCCGTGCCGTCCCAGGCGAAGGTCACGGTATGCGTGCGCGTGGCCGACACCGGCGCACCAGGCTGCGGCAAGGCGCGATAGGGCAGGGGTGCGATGCGGAATGGCATTGCATCGAAGCGCGCCCACACGCCTTCCTGCGCGAAGGGTTCGTCCTGGATGTATTCCTTCACGTGTGTCTCGTCCGGCACGTTCAGCACCATCAGGCTGCCGACCGGCCGCCACGCCGCGTCGAACAGCGGCACGCCGAGGGCCAACCGTCCCTCGGTGGCCCAGCGCGTGATGACGGCCAGGTGTGCATCGCGCACCGCGGCACGTCGTGACGGATCGGCCCCGTCGAAGGCCAGAATGGCGTATCCCATGGGGCGAAGTTGGACATGCGCGGGTGCGCGTGGCAAGCGCGAAACCATGCACAGATTGGCCGTCTTCGACCTGGATGGAACGCTGGTGGACACCGCGCCCGACATCGCCGCCGCGCTGAACCGCAGGCTTGCGGCGGCGCGGCTGGCGGCGCTGTCGGTCGCGCAGGTCACACCGATGATCGGCGATGGCGCGCGCGTGTTGCTCGAACGCGGATTCGCGGCACATGGCGCCGCGGTACCGGCGGATGCGCTGGATGCTTTCGTCGCGGATCCGGCGCTGGAGGGTGGCGAATTATCCGCGCCCTTCCCGGGCCTGGTGGATCTGCTGCGCGACATGTCGGCCGATGGCTGGCGCCTGGCCGTCTGCACCAACAAGCCGGAAAAACCCGCGCGCGCGCTGCTGGAACGCCTGGGGCTGCGGGCCTTGTTCCACGCCATCGGCGGCGGCGACAGCTTCGCCATGCGCAAGCCCGACCCCGCGCATCTGCTGCTGACCATGGGTGCCGCCGGCGGCGGCCGCGCGATGATGGTGGGCGACCACCAGAACGACATGCTGGCGGCGCGTGGTGCCGGCATCCCGGCGGTCTTCGTCGGCTGGGGCTATGGGCCGGCAGCGATGGCGCTGGGCAACCCCATCGTTGCGGATGCAGCGGCCCTGCGCGCGGCCTTGAACAACGTCTGACGCGGATAACCATGGACAGCGGCCGGGGCCGGCCCCAATTTCACATCATGCTGCGTCGTGACCTTCTGGCCGCTCCGGCCATCCTGGCTGTTCCTTCCGTTGCGGGCGCGCAGGCGCCGCGCCGTGTGCACGCGATATCGCTGCTGGGCGATGCCGCGCTGGGCGCGGATTTCACGCATTGGCCCTTCGTGAACCCGGATGCGCCGAAGGGTGGCGAGATCACGCTCGGCGCGCTGGGTTCCTTCGACAGCTTCAACGGCTTCATCCTGCGCGGCACGGCGGCGGTGGGGCTGACGCAAATCTACGACACGCTGACGGTTTCCGGGCAGGATGAGGCAGCGACGGAATACGCGCACCTGGCCGTCGCGATCGAACTGCCCGCCGATGGCCTGGGTGTCACCTTCGAACTGCGTGAGGGCGCGCGCTGGCATGATGGACGCCCCATCACGGCGGCCGATGTCGTCTGGACCTTCGACACGCTGCGCACGCAGGGCCGCCCATTCTATCGCGCTTACTGGGGCGATGTGGACACTGTGCGCGCCGATGGCGAACGCCGCGTGGTGTTCCGCTTCAAGACCGCCGAGAACCGGGAACTGGCGCAGGTGCTGGGCCAGATGCCTGTGCTGCCGCGCCATTGGTGGGAAGCGCGCGATTTCACGCGGCCCTTGCTGGAGGCGCCCTTGGGTTCCGGCCCGTATCGGCTGGAGCGCTTCGAGCCGGGCCGCACGCTGGTTTATCGGCGCGTGGATTCCTATTGGGCGCGCGACCTGCCGACGCGTCGCGGCACCCATAATTTCGACGCCATCCGCTACGAGTATTTCCGCGACAGCACCGTGGCGTTCGAAGCCTTCAAGGCCGGGCAGATCGACTTCCGCACCGAAAACGTCGCGCGCGATTGGGCAACCGGCTACGACTTCCCCGCGGTGCGGCGCAACCTGGTGCGGCGCGACACCATCCGCCACGAGATTCCCACCGGCATGCAGGGCTTCGCGATGAACATGCGCCGCCCGCTGTTCCAGGATGTGCGCGTGCGCGAGGCGCTGATGCACGTCTTCGACTATGAATGGCTGAACGCGAACATCTTCTTCGGGCTGTATGCGCGCACCAACAGCTATTTCTCGAACTCCGAACTGGCCAGCAGCGGGCTGCCGCAGGGCGCGGAACTGGCGGTGCTGGAGCCCTTCCGCGCGCAGCTGCCGGCGGCCGTCTTTACGCAGGAATTCCGCCTGCCGGTGACCGATGGCAGCGGCAACAACCGCGATGGTTTGCGCCGCGCGCTGGAGCTGCTGCGCGCCGCCGGTTGGACGGTGCGCGACCGCCGCCTGGTGAACGCGCAAGGCGCGCCATTCCGCTTCGAAATCCTGTTGAGCTCACCCAGTTTTGAACGCGTCGCGCTGCCCTATGTGCAGTGGCTGCAGCGCCTGGGGATCGAGGCCAATGTGCGCACCGTGGACCCCGCGCAATACCAGGTGCGGATGGACGCCTTCGACTACGACATGACGGTGGATGTGATCGGCCAGTCGCTGTCGCCGGGCAATGAACAGCGCGACTATTTCACCTGCGAGAAGGCACGCCAGAATGGCAGCCAGAACATCGCGGGCATATGCCACCCGGTGATCGACCAGCTGGTGGAATTGATCATCACGGCACCTGACCGCGATGCGCTGGTGGCACGCACGCGGGCGATGGATCGCGTGCTGCTGTGGCAGCACCATGTGATCCCGAATTGGCACAACCGGGCCTTCTGGATCGCGCATTGGGACCGCTTCGGATTGCCGCCGCGGGCGCCGCGCTATGGCCTGGGATTCCCGGCGACATGGTGGATCGACCCGGCGCGCGATCGGGCACTGCAAGAGGGCCGGCGAAGCCTGTGATGCGCCAGCGATTCACGCTTCGCGGCATGCGCCGCTTCACGATCGCGGGCGGGGCATGAGTGCCTATCTCCTCCGCCGGCTTTTGTTGGTGATCCCGACGCTGCTCGGCATCATCATCATCAACTTCGCGGTGATTCAATTCGCGCCTGGCGGGCCTGTGGAACAGGCGCTTATGGAACTGCGCGGCGAGGGCCAGACCCTGGGCCGCATCACCGGCGAAGGGCCTGGCGAAACGCGCGCACCCTCCACCGGTGAGAGTGGCGCCTATCGCGGCGCGCGTGGCCTTGACCCTGCAATCGTGCGCGAAATCGAACGCGCCTTCGGCTTCGACAAGCCCGCGCATGTGCGCTTCTTCGAGATGCTGCGCGGGTATCTCACCTTCGATCTCGGGCGGTCTTTGTTCAGTGACCGGTCGGTCTGGGCGCTGCTGTGGGACAAGCTGCCGGTGTCGATTTCGCTGGGCTTGTGGAGCACGCTGATCATCTATGTCATCTCCATCCCGCTTGGCATCCTGAAGGCAGTGCATGACGGCACGCGCTTCGATGTGTGGTCCAGTGCGGCCGTGCTGGTCGGCTATGCCATTCCGGGTTTTCTGTTCGCGATTCTGCTGGTCGTGCTGTTCGCTGGCGGCACTTATCTGCAATGGTTTCCACTGCGCGGCCTGGCCTCGGCGGGGTCGGAGAACTGGTCGCTTGGCTGGCGCATGCTGGACTATGCCTGGCATATCGCGCTGCCCACCTTGGTGCTGGTGATCGGCGGCTTCGCGGCGCTGACCATGCTGACCAAGAACGCCTTCCTCGACGAGATTGGCAAGCAATATGTGCTGACCGCACGGGCCAAGGGGGCCGCCGAATCGCGCGTGATGTTTGGCCATGTGTTTCGCAATGCGATGCTGTTGATCATCTCCGGTTTTCCCGCCGCCTTCATCGGCGTGCTGTTCACTGGGGCACTGCTGGTGGAGATCATTTTTTCACTGGATGGCCTCGGTCTGCTGGGCTTCGAAGCCGCGCTGCGGCGCGACTATCCGGTGATGTTTGGCACGCTCTATCTCTTCACGCTGATCGGGTTGCTGATGCAGATCGTGTCGGACTTCACCTACACGCTGGTCGATCCGCGCATCGATTTCGAAGGCAGAAGATAATGCGCGGCCTTCTGATCGCCCTCGCTTCGCTCAGTCGGAAGGACGCATGATGCACGGCCTTCTGATCGCCCTCGCTTCGCTCAGTCGGAAGGACGCATGATGCGCGGCCTTCTGATCGCCTTCGCTTCGCTCAGTCGGAAGGACGCGAGCCGATGATTTTGTGGCCCCAACCCGATGGCACCATCATCGCCACCCCCCAACCCGCGCACGCCCTCATCGCCGGCCAGGTCATGCGCGCCCTCTCCGACCGCCCCGAACCCTTCGAAGCCGTCTGCACCGCCGCCGCCCAGCACGACGTCGCCTGGATGCCCTGGGAAGACGCACCCGACTTCGACGCCGACACCGGCCTACCGCGCCACTTCAACGCCCTGCCCGGAGACGCGCATGTCGCGCTGTGGAAGGCGGGTGTGGCCACCGCCCAGCGCAACTGGGGGCGGCTGCCGGCGCTGCTCATCATGCGCCACGGCAGCTTCATCTACTCGCTCGGGATGCTCTCGCCCCGCGTGCGCCCCAGCGCCGACAGCCGCGCCGCGATGGAGGCGTATTTCGCCTGGGAAAAGGCCGAAGGCGCGCGCCTCATCGCCGAACTCGGCATGACGGAAAACCAGGTCGCACCGCTCTCCGCCAAGCTCGCCATGGTGGACGCCATCGCGCTGTCCCTGTGCTGGGGCCACGCGCAATTCGACTGCGCGGGTGCGTGCAAACTGACGCGCACCGCGCCCTTCGCCGCCACGCTCGCACCCTGGCCCATCGCGGCACCCACGCTCACCGTCACCACCGAAGCCATGCGGCTCCCCGCGCGCTTCGCCGATGCGGCCGCCATGCATGCAGGCTTGGCCGCGGCCCCGCGCGAGACGCTGCAATTCCACCTCTCCCCCGGATGACCCTGTCGCCCATCACCATCCGCCGCCTCGCCAATTTCCGCGCCAACCGGCGCGGCTGGTGGTCCATGTGGATTTTCGCAGCGCTCTTCGTGCTGACGCTGTTCGCCGAGCTCATCGCCAATGACCGCCCGTTGGTCGCGCGCGTCGACGGCAACTGGTTCTTCCCCGTGGTCGCCGACTACGCCGAATCCGACATCCTCCCCGACGGCCTGCCCACCGACGCCGACTGGCAGGACCCCGAACTGGAACGCGCCATCGCCGAACGCGGCTTCGCCATCTGGCCACCCATCCGCTACCGCTACGATTCCGTGGTGCGCAATCTGGGCCGCCCCTCCCCCGCGCCGCCCTCCGCGCGCAACTGGTTGGGCACCGATGACCAGGCGCGCGACGTCGCCGCCCGCGTCATCTACGGCTTCCGAATATCGGTGCTGTTCGGCTTCACGCTGACCATCATCGCAAGCTGCATCGGCATCGCGGCGGGCGCCATCCAGGGCTATTACGGCGGCACCATCGACTTGCTGTTCCAGCGCTTCATCGAGATCTGGTCGGGCATGCCGCAGCTGTACATGCTCATCATCCTTGCCAGCATCATCGCACCTGGTTTCTGGACGCTCTTGCTGTTCATGCTGCTCTTTTCCTGGATGGCGCTGACGGGCGTGGTGCGCGCGGAATTCCTGCGCGGCCGCAACCTGGATTACGTGCGCGCCGCGCGCGCGCTGGGTGTGTCGGACCGCGCCATCATGTTCCGCCACATCTTGCCCAACGCGATGGTCGCGACCCTCACCTTCCTGCCCTTCACGCTGTCAGGCTCCGTCACCGTGCTTGCGTCGCTGGATTTCCTGGGCTTCGGCCTGCCGCCAGGCTCGCCCTCGCTTGGCGAATTGCTCAACCAGGGCAAGAACAATCTGCGCGCGCCATGGCTCGCCTTCACCGGCTTCGTGGTGCTCGGCACCATGCTCACCTTGCTGATCTTCATCGGCGAGGCGGTGCGCGACGCCTTCGATCCACGCAAGCTTCCAGGCGGCGCACGATGACCATCCTGCGCGTCGAAAATCTCTCCGTCGCATTCGGTGCGAAGCGCGTCGTGCAGGGCGTGTCCTTCCACGTCGATGCCGGCGAGACGGTCGCCATCGTCGGCGAATCCGGCTCCGGCAAATCGGTCACAGCGTTGTCCTGCCTGCGTCTTCTGCCGGCCACTGGCGGCAACCGCGAAGGCCGCATCGAACTCGCCGGCCAGGACGTGCTGCGCGCCACGCCCAATGCCCTGCGCGAACTCCGCGGCGGCGTCGCCGGGATGGTCTTCCAGGAGCCGATGACCAGCCTGAACCCGCTGCACAGCATCGGCCGCCAGGTGGCGGAAGCCATCACCCTGCATCGCCCGCTCTCCGGCGTCGCACTCGATGCGGAAGTGAAGGCCGCGCTGATCCGCGCCGGCCTCGGCACCATGACCGACCGGCTGCGCGCCTATCCGCACCAGCTTTCCGGTGGGCAGCGGCAGCGTGTGATGATCGCCGCGGCACTGGCCAACAACCCGAAGCTGCTCATCGCGGATGAACCCACCACCGCGCTCGACGTCACCATCCAGGCGCAAATCCTGGAACTGCTCGCGCAACTGAAGCGCGAACTCTCCATGGCGCTGCTGCTCATCACGCATGACCTGACGATCGTGAAGCGCCACGCCGACCGCGTGGTGGTCATGAAGGACGGCGCGGTGGTCGAACAAGGCCGCGTCGCCGATGTCTTCGCAGCACCCCAACACCCCTACACGCGCATGCTGCTGGCCACTGAACCACGCGGCCGCCCCGCCCCCATCGCGCCCGACGCGCCGCTGGTGATGGAAGCGCGCGATGTGCGCGTGTCTTTCCCCATCCGCCGCGGTTTCCTGCGCCGCGTGGTCGCGCATGTGCATGCGGTGCGCGGCGTGTCGCTTGCGCTGCGTGCCGGCGAAACGCTTGGCGTCGTCGGCGAATCCGGTTCCGGCAAGACCACGCTTGGCCTTGCGCTGTTGCGGATGGAAACCTCGGAGGGCACGATCGCCCTTGAAGGCCGCGCCATCCAGGGCCTGTCTCGCAACGCCATGCGGCCCTTGCGCGCGCGCATGCAGGTGGTGTTCCAGGACCCCTATGGCAGCCTCTCGCCACGCATGACGGCGGGCGACATCATCGGCGAGGGCCTGGCCGTCCACGAACCCGGCATGACCAGCACAGCCCGCGCCGCCCGCGTCGCCGCCGCGCTGGAGGAAGTGGGCCTGCCCGCCGACACCACGAACCGCTACCCGCATGAATTCAGCGGCGGCCAGCGCCAGCGCATCGCAATAGCACGAGCACTCGTGTTGAAGCCGCGCTTCCTGGTGCTGGACGAACCGACCTCCGCGCTCGACGTGTCCGTGCAGGCGCAGGTGGTCGAATTGCTGCGCGGCCTGCAGGCCAAGCACGGCCTCGCCTACCTGTTCGTCAGCCACGACCTTCGCGTCGTCCGCGCCATGGCGCATCGCATCATGGTGATGAAGGACGGCCAGGTGGTCGAGGAAGGCGAGGCGGAGGCGCTGACAGCCTACCCCCAACAGCCCTATACCCGCGCCCTGATGCAGGCGGCTTTCCTCAATGAATGAACCTTCCCCCGAACTGGTGGAACTGCGCGAATTGCTGAACGCGGAGCGCGTGAAGCTCGGCATCCATATCCGCAAGATGAACAGCCCCGGCAGCCCGGTCTACGACTACT
>JAAFHD010000135.1 GCA_013298245.1 Alphaproteobacteria bacterium | reverse complement strand
AGCGGTGCTGCTGGGTGGCGCGGCCGCGCGGCCCTTGCATGATCTGCACGGCCCCTGGGCGTTTCTGGGCCTGCTGGACCAGCGCCCCGTCTTCACCATGGATGTCAGCCACGAAGACGCGCCGCCGATCCCGGATGACGCCGGCGCGTTTACCGATCTGCGCCAGGTGGCCGGCCTGTTGCCGGCGGGTGAGGCCAGCATCCTGGCGCATGCCCGCGGCCTGATGCATTGGCGCGTGAAGCACCGCTTCTGCGGCGTGTGCGGCGGCAAGTGCGAACCGCGCAGTGCCGGCCACGCCATGACCTGCACGCAATGCGGCGCGCAGCATTTCCCGCGCACCGACCCTGCCGTCATCATGCTGGTGGTCCGCGGTGATCGCTGCCTGCTGGGCCATAATCTGCGCTTCCCGACGCCGATGTATTCGACGCTGGCGGGCTTCGTGGAACCGGGCGAGAGCCTGGAGGAAGCGGTGCGCCGGGAAGTGATGGAAGAGGCGGGTGTTGCGGTGGGCCAGGTGGCCTATCATTCCTCGCAGCCCTGGCCGTTTCCGGCATCCATCATGCTGGGCTTCCATGCGGAAGGGCTGACCGAAGACATCCATATCGACCGCGAGGAATTGCGCGATGCGCGCTGGTTCTCCAAGCGCGACCTGCATGACCACAAGGAACTGGGCTTCGGCCTGCCGCGCGTTGATTCCATCGCGCGGCGCCTGATCGAGGATTGGCTGCACGCATGAAACCCGCACTTCTTCTGCTTCTGTTGGGCGGCTGCGCCATGATGCCGGCGCGCGCACCCGCACCGGTGCCGCTGACGCCCGAACAACAGGCCTGCCGCACCGAATCGCGCGGCGCCGATGAAGCGCGCGAATTGCGCCGCAGCTGGGCACCGGGTGTGAATGACACGACGCTGCTGCCGCAGATCCAAGCGGCGGAGGAACGCGCCTATCGCGCCTGTCTGCGGGCGCGGCGGCTGCCTGGGCCTTCGGGCGTGGAAGCGCCCAGATAGGCGCATCGGGCATCAGCCCCTTGCGATCTGGCTCACACCGGGTGGCGCAGATGCCACAGCCGCTCATGCGCGGCGACCAGGCTTTCGATGTTGCGGCGCCGGTTGGCGTCGGGGTTGCTGGACCGCCGCGTCAACATCATTTCCAGCGTGCGCAGCAGCTGTTCCGCCACTTCCAGGTCGACCTGGTCGCAGGCGTGATGGAACGCGATCAGCACCTTGTCGGACAAGCGTCGGCTATGGCGCTGGGGTGGCCCCTTGGCGTCAACGCTGCTGTCGAAGTTTGACCCATCCATATCCATCGTCAGTCCCAAACCCGTGATATCCTGGCACAGCCTTGCGGCTGTGGGGAACGGTGTTCTGTGTACAATCCGTCCATGCTCGCCATCCTCACGAAGCTGTGTTGGCGCGCAACTGCACGTTGATAGCGCGCGCCATTTCTTCCACCGCGGTGTCGGGGCGGAACAACAGGCGCACAAGACCATCCGGCCCGACCAGGTAGATGAAGCTGGAATGGTCCATCAGATAGGCCGACATGTCCGGCCGCTGCACGCGCGAATAGAACACGCGGTACCGCCGCGCGACCTGCGCGATTTGTTCGGTGGTGCCGGTCAGGCCCTGCATGCGGGGGTGGAAGCGCGAGACATAATCGGCCAGCGCGGCCGGTGTGTCGCGTTCGGGGTCGATGGTGATCAACATGGGGGTCACGCGATCGCCGCCCGGGCCCATGGCGTCCAGCACATCGGCGATGCGCCCCAATTCGGTGGGGCAGACATCGGGGCAATAGGTGAAGCCGAAATAGACCAGCAGCCAGCGGCCGGCGTAGTCGCGTTCGGTGACCGCCACGCCGTCCTGGCGGGTCAGGCTGAACGCGCCGCCGATCGAGATGCCGCCTGGCAATTGCAAGCCACCGCCGCCAGCACCGGGCACCGGCATTTGCTGGCCAAAGACGCCCGCGAGACGCTGTGCGAAGGCCTCGCCCACGCCTTGCCCGGGCGCGCGCGCCACCCAGGCATAGGCCCAAAGGCCTGCGACCATCGCGAGAAGCGCGAAGGCCGAATATCGGATCACGCGCAGCATCCGCATCTCCTACAGCGATGCCGGGCGTGATTCATCCTTCGTTTGGATGACGCAACAAAAACACCCGGCTTGCCGCCCTTCTAACGCCCGGGCGTGCCGGGCGGCAGGGCCTGCGGCGCAGATCAGTGTCGCGCGAGGGCGATATCACCGGCCGGTTGCGCGGTGCTGAAAACCTCGTCCGCGAAGGCCTGTTCCCACGACCCTTCCGTGCTGGCCTTGGAGTACTCGGTCGCGCGGTTTTCGAAGAAATTGGTGTGTTCGATGGCGCCGAGCATTTCATCCAGCCAGGGCAGCGGGTTCTTGTCGGTGTGGAACATGGGTTCCAGGCCCAGCTGCGTCAGGCGCCGGTCGGCGATGAAGCGGATGTATTTCTTGACGTCCGCGGATTCCAGGCCCTGCACGCCGCCCAGTTCGAAGGCCAGGTCGATGAAGCTGTCCTCGTGTTCGACGATGGTGGCGCAGGTCAGATACAGGTCGCGGCGCAGTTCTTCGTTCCAGATTTCCGGGTTTTCCTGCACGAAGGTGCGGAAGAGGCGGATGGTGGACAGGCAGTGCAGCGTTTCATCGCGCACCGACCAGGTGACGATCTGGCCCATGCCCTTCATCTTGTTGAAGCGCGGGAAGTTCATCAGAATGGCGAAGGAGGCGAACAGCTGCAGACCTTCGGTGAAGGCACCAAAGGCGGCCAGCGTCTTGGCGATTTCGGTCTTGTTCTCGATCGTGAAGGACTGCATGTAGTCATACTTGTCCTTCATTTCCTTGTATTTCAGGAACGCGGTGTATTCGATTTCTGGCATGCCGATGGTATCCAGCAAATGCGAATACGCGGCGATATGCACGGTTTCGATATTGGAAAACGCGCTCAACATCATCAGCACTTCCGTCGGCTTGAAGACCTGGGAATAGTGCTTCATGTAGCAGTTGTTCACCTCGACATCGGCCTGGGTGAAGAAACGGAAGATCTGCGTCAGCAGGTTGCGCTCGGATTCGGTCAGGTTCTTCTGCCAATCCTTGACGTCATCGGCCAGCGGCACTTCCTCGGGCAGCCAGTGGATGCGCTGCTGCTGCAACCAGGCCTCATAGGCCCAGGGGTAGCGGAAGGGCTTGTAGACGGGGTTGGCCGTCAGCAGATCGAAGCGGATGGGTTGTTCGTCCGTGTGGATGCCGTCGGCCATGGTGGGTCTCCCGTCTGATGCAGCGCTAAATACCAGATGTGGGGTGTATCGCAAGGTCGGTCAAACCACATCTTGTGGATGAACCACCCCTGCGCGGATCATCCTTGCCCATAATTTGGGCGGCCAGGGCGGCCCGCCAAGCCCGGCTGGGTGGATCAGCTGGGGGTAAGTCCGGCCACCCGCGCCATTTCCCGGTTTTCCTCGATTTCGCGCAGCATGCGGGCGTGGAAGGCGTCCGGCCCCTCGGCGATCAGGATGCCGCCCGTTTCGCGGATGCGCTCGGCCAGCGCGGCCTCGCGGATCAGCGCGATACTGTCATTGCTGATCTTGTCCACCAGGTCGCGCGGCATCCCGCGCGGGCCGATGAAGCCATACCAGGGCGAGGTATCGGGGATCGACATGCCCAATTCATCCAATGTCGGCACGCCGGGCAGCGCGGGCGCGCGTTCCGGGCCACCCACCGCGATGGCGCGCAAGCGGCCCTCGCGCGCCAACGGCATGGCGCCGGACAGGGTGGAAAACGTCGCGTCGATGCGGCCCGAAACCACCTCCTGCAAGGCAGGTGCGGCGCCGCGGAAGGGCACATGCGTGATCTCGATGCCGACGCGACGGGCGAACATCTCCTGCGCGAAATGCCCGGAGGTGCCGGGGCCGGATGTCGCGAAGGTCATGCCTGGGTTGCGGCGCGCGGCATCGACCAGCGCGCGCGCATCGCGCAGCGCCGATTGCCCCGGCACGAACAGCACGGTGGGTGAGCCATACAGCACGTTGATCAGCGTGAAATCCGCCATGGTGTCGTAGGGCAGGCGGGCCTGGGTGGCGGGGTTGGAACTGTGCGTGCTGGCGGCCAGCAGCAAGTTGTAGCCATCCGGCGCGCTGCGGGCGATCGCTTCGCTGGCGATGATCTGGCTCGCACCGGGGCGGTTTTCCACGACCACCGGCTGGCCCCAGGCGCGCTGCAAGGGTTCCTGCAACAGCCGCGCCACCAGGTCGGTCGGGCCGCCGGCGGGGAAGCCCACCAGCACGCGGATCGGGCGGTTGGGCCAGGCGCCTTGTGCGATGGCGGGCAGGGCAAGCGTAGTGCCGGCCAGGGCCAGCATGCGTCGTTGGATCATCTGAGGCTCCCGTGTCGCGACATTCTGTGGCCGCCTGCCGGCAGCATAATCGGTGCGCCCGGCGCATGCCAGCACTTCCCCCGCGCGGGCGCGCGGCGATAGGCTGGTTGCAACAAGACTGGGGGGTTCCGCATGCGCCGCTTTGATGTCCGCCCGCGCCCGGCGACGCGTTGAGGGGCCGTGGCTTCCGCGGCCGCGTGGGCCTGCTGGGCGGCAGCTTCAACCCCGCGCATGACGGGCACCGGCATGTGGCGCAGGTGGCGCTGCGCGCGCTGCGGCTGGATGAGGTGTGGCTGATGGTCTCGCCCGGCAATCCGCTGAAGCCGGTGCAGGGCATGGCGCCGTTTGCAGCGCGTTTTGCGTCGGCCGCGCGGGTTGCGCGCGGGGCGCGGCTGCGGGCATCGGATGCGGAGGCGCGGCTGGGCACGCGCATCACCTGGATGACGCTGCGCCGGTTGGGGCAGCGCTTTCCCGCGGCGCGTTTCGTGTTTGTGATCGGCGCGGACAACCTGGCGCAATTGCCGCGCTGGCAACGCTGGTTGCGCCTGGCGCGGCAGGTGCCGATCGCAGTGCTGCCGAGGCCTGGCTATACGCGCGCGGCGTTGGGCGGGCGGGCCGCGACGGTGCTGCGCGGAGCGCGGCGGCGGGCGGGCGCGTTGCTGGAAAGCGGGCTGCCGGCCTGGTGTTTCATCCCCGCGCGGCTGCACGCGGCATCCGCCACCGCGATCCGCGCGCTTGACGCGAAGCGCGCCTGAGAGGACAGGGAGCGATGGCCAGAACACCGAAGACATCCAGCGCCGAACCAGCCGTGAAAAAGACGGCGGCGGTGAAGCCGCGCGCGACTGCTGCCAAGGCGAAGCCGGCGGCGAAGCCGGCACCGAAAGCAGCGACGAAGCCCGCGCCGAAAGCGGCAACGAAGCCCGCGGCAAAAGCAGCGGCGAAGCCGCGCGCAGCGAAGCCGGTTGCGCCGAAGGCCGTGCCGGTGAAGCCGCGCGCTGCCGCCGCTAAGACGAAGGCAACACCGAAGCCTGCCGCTGCAAAGGCAAAGCCGATGGCGAAGGCAAAGCCGAAGGCAGCGCCCAAGCCTGCCGCCGCAAAGCCGAAGGCAGCGCCGAAGCCCGTGGCCACGAAAGCCACCGCCACCAAGACCCCCGCCGCGCCGAAGCCGCGCAAGCGCACCGCCTTGCAGATGGACAAGCTGGACGCCTTGGTGAAGGCCGCCGTCACGTCGCTGGAAGACGACAAGGCCGAGAATATTCTCGTGCTGGATGTGACCGGCCGCGCGTCCTTCACCGACCGCATGATCGTCGCGACCGGCCAGGTGGACCGGCAGTTGCAAGCGATGGCCACGCATGTGGAAGCGGCGCTCTACAAGGCCGGCGTGAAGCTGAAGCGCAGCGCGTTTGAGACCAGCTCCGAATGGGTGCTGATCGATGCGGGTGACCTGGTGGTGCACCTGTTCCTGCCGGATGCGCGCGCGACCTTCAACCTGGAAAAACTGTGGTCGGGCGCGGTGCCGATGGGCGCGGCGGACCCGATCTGAAGGCGCGTCTGGTCGCGATCGGCCGCGCCAAGGCGGGGCCGGAAAGCGCCCTGTTCGCCGCGTATAATGCGCGGCTGCGGCCGGCCCTGGAATTGCAGGAATTGCCCGAGGCACGAGGCGCGCCGGCTGAAATGCGCAGGCGCGAAGGGGCAGCGTTGATCGCGGCATTGCCTGACCGCGCGTTGGTGGTGGCGCTGGATCTGGGTGGTGCTGCGCCTACATCCGAAGCGCTGGCGGCGCATACGCAGCGCTGGATGGAAGCGGCGCGGCCCATCGTGTTTTTGGTGGGTGGTGCTGAGGGGTTGGACCCGGCGGTGCTGGCGCGCGCGGAGCATCGGCTGTCGCTGGGCCCGCTGACCTGGCCGCATATGCTGGTTCGCGCGTTGTTGGCGGAGCAGTTGTTCCGCGCGCAGTGCATCCGCGATGGCCACCCGTATCATCGGGCGTGGCGGCCGGGGGGCTGATCGTTTGCGCGGCAGCGCTGCACGCTTCAGAAGCGCGGGCGCGCGCGGGCGGCCGGCGGCGCGTATTTTTGCGGATGACGGCGCGGCGCGGCTTGGCGATGATCGCGCTTCAGGAGAAGCCCGCATGAAACGTCGCCATATCCTTGCCTTGTCCGCCGTGCCGTTTGTGGCGCGGGCGCAGGCGCGGCCCATCACCATCATCGTGCCGTTTGGCGCGGGGACGAATGTGGATGCCATCGCGCGTGTCGCGGCCGCGGAATTGGCGCCGCGCCTTGGCATGCAGGTGGTGGTGGAAAACCTGCCCGGTGCGGGCGGCACCATCGCCACCGAACGCGTCGCGCGCGCGGCGCCTGATGGCACCACGCTGCTGCTGGGCGTGGATTCGGTGCTGAACGTCGCGCCGTTGGTGAACCCTTCGGCCGTGCGGTACGACACTGCGCGGGATTTCGCGGCGATCCATATGTTGGCGACGCTGCCCCTGGTGCTGATCGGGCGGCCCGATCTGCCGGCAACGCTGGCCGAATTGGTCGCGCTGAATGCGACGCGCACGCAGCCCTTCACCTATGCGACATCGGGCATCGGCACATCGCTGCATCTGTTCGGGGAGATGCTGGCGCAGCGGTCCGGGCTGCGCATGGAACATGTGCCGTATCGGATCGCGACACAGATCTTCCCCGACATCATGGGCGGGCGCGTGGACCTGGCGATCAGCACGCTGACATCGGCGGGGCCTTTCGTGCGCGAGGGGCGCGTGCGGGGTTTCGGCATATCATCGCCGGCGCGCCATTCCTTCCTGCCGCAGACGCCCACCTTCGCCGAACAGGCGCCGAGTGCCGGCATGTCCACCGAGGTGTATCAGGGGCTGTTTGCGCCAGCCGGCACGGATGCCGGCTTCATCGCGCGTGTGGCCGCCGCGACCGCGGATGCGCTGCAAAATCCCGCGGTGCGCGAGCGCATCCACGGCCTTGGCATGACGCCATCGCTGATGGGGCCGGAGGCGCTGACGCGCTTCGTGCGCGAGGAGGGTGAGCGTTACGCGGTGCTGGTGCGGGCCGCGAATATCCAGCCGCAGTAAGCGCTACATCAGCGCTTCGGCGGGATCGAAAATCTCGCCCGTCCCGCCATCGGTCAGGCCCAGATCCGTCGGGTGCGGGCCGGCATTGCACGCCAGCGAAATCCCCGTGAGGCTGCGGAACAGGCGGAAGGGCGGCTGCCAGTCCATCACCTGGTCAGCGGCCACGCGCAACTGCGCGAAGTTCGCCGCTGTTTCGTCATACGGCGTTTCCGCCAGCAGGCCGGCGATGGGCAGCGGCAGCAGCGCCACCACCTTGCCATCCCGCGCCACCGCCATGCCGCCACCGCAGGCGATCAGCGCATTCGCCGCCGCCTGCATGTCGGCGGGGTTGCGGCCGAGCACCAGAAGATTGTGGCTGTCATGGCTGATGGTGGTGGCGATGGCACCGCGGGGTTCGCCCCAGCCATCGGTGATGCAGGTTTGCGGCGTGGGCGCGATGCGGCCGTGGCGGTGGATGATGGTGATGGCGGCGTGGCCATCGGGCAGCACGGCGAAACCGTTGCGCACCGCGACCTCCACACTGCCCCATTGGCCGAAGCGCGCGCCGATGATTTTGCGCAGCCTGGCCTTCTCGTCGCCCACGCCGTTCACGCGCGGCATGAAGGATTCGATGGGCTGTGGGGCCAGCTTGACGGTGTCGCGCGGGCCGGCGTTGCGGCGCGGTGGCGTCAGCAGCCGACCATTGCGCGCGACCAGTTTGCCGGCCGCGAAAACCTGTTCCACCGCGACCGAGGGCAGGTCGGTCAGCAGCACGATATCCGCCTGGCGGCCGGGTGCGACCAGGCCCAGATCGTCGCGCTTCAGGCGCATCGCGGCGTGCAGCGTGGCCAGGCGGATGGCGGCGATGGGGGAGACACCGCGCGCAATCACGCGCGCAATGGTGTCGCGCAACCCGCCTTTTTCCAGCAATTCATCGGGGAAGATATCGTCCGTGCAGAGCACCAGATTGGGCGGCAGCATGGGCATCGCGGCCAGCGCCGTCAGCGCGCCGGGCAGCACGTAGTCATGGCTGCCGCGCAGCTCCACCGTCAGGCCGGCGCGCAGCTTCTGCACGAAGTCATCGACGCCGACGATTTCATGGTCCGACGTCACGCCGGCGGCGACATAGGCCTGCAAATCCGCATCCAGCAGGCCGCGCGCGTGGCCGTTGACGTTCTTGCCGCTGGCCAGGCCGGCCGCGACAATGCCGGTCATGTGCGGGGTGCCGCGCAGCACGCCTGGCATGTCCATCACTTCGGCCACGCCCGCCACTTCCGGCCAGGCCAGCATCGCGGCCATTTCAGCGGCGCCGAATTCGG